>JAGOLL010000035.1 GCA_017994055.1 Methanothrix sp. | reverse complement strand
TTGATTTCATCATCTGATGGTATGGTTCATTCTTAGCCTTCCTTGCCATAATACCCTCCCTAAAATATTCCCTTCGGAGGAGATTATAACACAATCCATTATTAATACTTATAGGACACTAAGAAAAGTCAGGCCAAAGAATTGGTCCACTCTCCATGTCAAAGTGATGAAGAACATCCGGTTCTTCATTGAGGTCAATAACACTTAATCCATTTCCTGAAATATTTCCCGTTGCATTAAAAGAGTCTGCACTAATTGCCATCCAGGTCATCATGCGGTTAGCAGACCAAGTTTTCTGGCCATGCAATCTTATCTTAGAAGGGAAGTCGCTATCAGCGAATTTCTCACCTGAAGTGCTTCCAGGACCATAATCTACTTGATGCAGCCACAGATTATCGTTATACCAATACTGGGTTTCCTCCCCATTATCATTATTAATGAACCCAAATATATAATAATTTTTGGGACTAATAATATCAAATTTAAATTCGACTTGCACAGTTCCTGTAGAATAATCGCAAATATTTGATCCCAAGCCGTATTTGCATTCATCAGTTCCGGTTCCCCACGGCCAGTTATGATAACTAAAGCTGTCATTATTAAAAGCTGTGCTAGTTATATAATAACCAAATACAAATATATTGTCTGCAAATGAACTATTATACCTTGGACTACCGGATAATTTAGCTTTTGAACTGATTGCTGAATTCGATTTGAGTTCATTAAAGGCATCTATTAGTAAACTATATATTAATGTACTATTATTAAAATATGGATAGCAATAATGAGAATAATCTGGTCTGGAACTCAATGTTGCATTTTGCCCTTGGACCTTGTATAGAGAAGGTATCATTCCTCGCAACAATTTGCTCTTGTTCATTCCATGCAATAGAAGTGATAATTGATCCTTCTTTTTATCTATTTTAGCATAGCAATAGAGTTGATCTGCATTTGGATAGTTTGGATCTGGAATAATTCGCCAAACAGCGATATCTTTTCGATTGAAAACGGGATTCTTTATCTGATCTAAATCCACATTTCCAGCATCTAATATCAAATCCGTAACTTCAAGATCCTCTGATTTATTTGCAGGGAATTCTTCGGCTACCGCATTGTTGCCTCCAAAATAGGTGGAAGTTGGACCTGAACGTTCGCTCTCATATGACCAAGTAGGAGAGACTGTACCAACGCTGCCAGTATATCCTGAAATCCCTGTAGGATATAATATACCCTCCTGAAAGTCCGTAGATGGGATACTACCCTGGAAGTTCGTATCATAAGTATAACCACTACCAGATCTTCGAATCCCTTTAGATGCAGGAGGATTATAATACGATAAAGAATTCGTGAGATAGCTAGGTTCATATGTTGATGATGTTGATGCGTGGGTGTAATTATAGTGATCAATAGGTGCATACGTCTGAATAGGTGTATACGTCTGAATAGGTGCATACGTCTGAATAGGTGTATACGTCTGAATAGGTGTGGACGTCCGAATAGATGTATAAGTCTGAGCGGATGTATGCGTCTGATTTATTGACTCATTACTTAAAGTGCTTCCAAGTGAATCTGCAGATATGTTAACGGTAGGTTCATCTATCTTGATCTTGGTTGACATTGTATCTTTCGCACCGTTATCGTCATCCACGATTAGTGTAATATTATATTCTTGTGATCTGTAATAGATATGCACGGCAAATTCAGAAGTGTAGACATCTGGTTCGGCTTTCCCCTCTCCAAAATCCCATGAATATTTCACGATCTCTCCATCCGGATCAATGCTTGATGATGCATTGAAGCTAACCGGCTCTCCTTTTTTAGGATCTGCGGGATCTACAGTAAAGCAAGCTATTGGTGGCTTATTTATGAAGATATCCTGTGAAATATTAGATATGGTGCCCTCATTATCCTCTACATATAGCTTTACAGTTTTCTTCCCACCCACATAGTAGATATGCGAGGCTGTTTTATTGTGATCAACTTCACTTTCATCCCCAAAGTCCCAAGAATATTTGATAATTTCTCCATCCAGATCTTCGCTGGCCGCAGCACTGAATTCAATAGTTTTTCCAAGGTTCAAGCTGGTATTATCAAAGCCAATACGAGGGATAGGCGGCCGATTTATTTTTAAGGTTATATTTTTATGACCCTCAGCTCCGTCCTTATCGGTAACAGTGAGGTTTACCCAGTTCATCCCTGGTTCGTCAAATGGCAGCTTGGGAGGACTGACCGCACTAAATATGACAGAATTATTGTTTATCTCCCAATGGTATTGCAGGCTCCTGCCATCTTCTATATCATAGCTCTCTGAAGCATCGAATTTTACCTGATCGCTAACAACAGGATTCGGTGGCGCAATCGTGAAGTTGGCCTGAGGTGGATTGTTAATTATTATATCCCGGGAGCTTGAATTAGTGGCACCCTCATCATCATCTAATGTAAGGGTCACTACAAAAGGACCGCCTTTTAGATAAATGTGGCTTATTACGGGCTCGCTCGTTTTCCAGCTTCTATTTCCGTCTCCGAAATCCCATAAATATGATTCAATTTTTCCGCCTATGTCCTTGCTCTGCGAGGCATCGAATACAGCATTCTGCCCAGCAACCGGCACTTCAGGCAATACTGTAAATAGCACATCGGGGGGTTCATTGACAGGCATCAAGGGCTGGAGAGGTATGTCTTCCCTCAAAGGAACAGGCACCTGGCTGGTGGCCTTAAAGAACGGCCCTCCGGGATGCTTGGCCAACTCTCTCCTGGTATTGGGATCCATCCACCAGTCCAGGTTGAGCCAGACGTCGCCGGTTTTCAGGTCCGTACGGGTATTGATTTCCTCGACCTGATAGCTCTTCCTGAGCCAGGCCAACATCCGTCCAACATCGCTCTCCGGACCGCCAGCCTTTCCCAAATAAACCTCGGTGTAAGCATGTCCACCATCAGGTCCGTAAGCCAGAATAATTCTAGAGGTCCCCCCAATGGACTCGATGAGCGAAGCCAGCAAGATGGAGAAGTCGTCACAGTCGCCCTGGCCGGAGTTTTCCCCTTCGCCATAATCCAGGCTCTGGTTGGAGTATTGGAGAATTTCTTTTCCCCGCGTGTCGCGGGCATAGCTCCAATTGCCAACCATATGCTCGTATATGGAACAGATCTGATCGATGGTCCCATCACCACCATATTTCCGAATCAATCTGAGGCCCTCATCCCTGACCTTGGTATTGCCCACATTGAGCTTTAGGGCTATCTCCCTTTTCATCTCCTCCATGGTCATTCCTGAGCCGCCCAAGGAGGGTCCTGCACCGGCTATGTTGGAAGTGATTATGTCGGTGCTGTTGTACTCGGTGATGTTCCCGCTCTCCAGCGGCCTGCCTCCGGCCTCGCCATAGGCATAGGCGACCTCCTGGGCGCAGGCCGAAGACATTGCAATCAATAGAGCGAGCAGGAGAGGAAGCGCCGATGACATGCAATGATTTGATTTACTTTCAAAGATAAAGCAGTTTGCATTCGGCACCTGTGTTGAGTAATGCTTAAGCATCATCGCTACTGTTATTAATATATTAAGTGAGAATAGCATAGACGAATGGAAATAGCGAGCCTTGGCAGGGGCGCAGCTCACCGCTGAAGGATTCTAGCTTCTTCTCCGATCCCGGCAGACGGCGGATGGCAAATCGGGGATCGAGCCCAAGGAAGTCGCTCTCCGGAGGGCGCAGCAGCTCCCAGGGGAGGTTCAGGATCTCCGGGGCGTCGGAGGCGATTGTCAAGAAGCGGGTGCTGCCCGAGGGCAGGGCGGCGCTGATCTTCTCCCAGGAGGAGGGCAGGAAGAAGGCAAAGAGCCGGGCTCCCAGGGCGGCCTCGCGCCGGCGTCCAATTCCGGGCGGCAGGACTGCTCAAAGAGGGAGCTGTAGCGGCGGGAGATCTGCCGCAGCTTCTGAGTCCTGTGAGGAGAGGCTCTGGTTGGTGAGGAGGAGATGGCCGTCAAGAAGATGTGGAAGATATAGGTGCGGTTGGGCGGCGCTCCTGATTCCTTTATGGATATGGTAATGGTGGGCTGCTGGGCCTGGTCTTGCCTCCTGCGTGATTGTTCAGGAATTAACATTTCAGATAGATAAATAAGGTTCACCTTCGAATCGAATTTAGGGCTACATTACGGCAAATCAATCCATTACGATCTCTCTATTTTCCAGCCTCACATGCTGCAGCGGAAATGAGCATAGTAATGACCAGAAATCAGAAGCCATTCCTTAGCATCCTAATACCATTTGGTTGCTTTTTCAAAAAATATTTTGTGAATTTTTTTCTCTCTGCAATAAAAAATCCATTAGCTCCTTGGCCTTGATCCAGCAATCCGCCTCCTTGGAATGGTCAAACCAGGAAGCATATGATAGGTGAAAGGCGAGCGCATTAACTCTTCCCCTGCTCAACAGAATCTATACAAAGCAAACAATAAATTTATTGAGGTGGCTATGCTATTACCTCTGTTTTATATATGTAGTACCGTAGCACATCTCCCCCATCTTCGGATGTATCTGCAGTTTTGAAGCGTATGCCTGCCATCAGGGAAACATCTTTGCCATTGCTGAGGGAGATATCATAATCTTCATTGTTCATCATTATTTCATTGGAAGTAACAGTCTGGATAATCATCTTGTCGTACTCAGTGTCCTCAGATACATCAGTTGGGGTATCGGAGAGCTGCCATAGTCCATCAATGATCGCCTGGGTCTTGTTGGAGCTCCATTGGATGTTCTTAAAGTGAACAGCAATGACGACTACATCCTTGGAGTCGCCCAAGTCCTTCTTATAAAAATAGGTTTTATCTTTCATTCCGGCTTTATCAGAGAATTGTGACATGACCCTGCTATCTACTACAGAGCCATTCTTAGAAAGGTAAATCCTGCAGCCGTTAGTATCGATAGATCTCATGGACAACTCATAGCCTTCTTCCAGCGCCAGCGGCATTTCTGAACTGACAGTCATCTCGTTGTTATCATCTATCAGGATCTTGAGGAGTTGCTCATCAACGAGAACATTTTCATGGTCGGACTCCTCAAAGAGGATGTCATCAGTGCTATCAGGGATATCAAGGTATCCGGCAAAGTACTTTTCCCCAAGGAAAGCAATAACAAGGTATTCCCCCCAGGCACCGTAGTCAAAGTTGTCTGCCATAGCTGCAGTAGTGTAGACAACTCCATCGGGCTCCAGGAGCTTCCTATCAGTAACAGTTGTAGTCAGCTCTTCTGTTTTGATATTGCGATCAATGTCATAGTAGAATCCTGCAAATTCATCGGCACTCCAGGTTGCGGATTCAGTTGCCACGCGACCCCTTATCTCATAGGTGCCGGCCTTCTTGATCTCCTTGTACGGATAGAACCGGAGGGCTTCGCCTTCGAATTCGGGATCTATATCAGCAGTCCTTATGCTCACGCCCTTCATTAGGGAGATATCCTTGCCGTTGCTGAGGGTGATTTCGTTGTCCTCATTGTTCATCATAATATAGTTATTGCTGGCAGCGCGGATGGTCATATTCTCATACACGGTGTTCTCGGACACATCGGTTGCAGTTTCGGAGAGCTGCCACAGTCCGTCGACGATCGCCAGGTTCTGGTTTGAGCTCCGGAAGGCGTTCTTGAAGTGAGCAGCGATGATGACCACATCTTTTGAATCACCTATGTCCTTTTTATACAAATAGGTCTTATTCTTCATTCCAGCGTTGTAGGCGGATGGGGAGATGACCTTGCTATCTACTAAGGATCCGTCCTTTAACAGCTCGAGGTAAACATTGTTGCCGTCGATATCGATAAATTTGATTGATAGCTCATAGCCCTCTTCCAGTGCCAGTGGCGTTCCTGAGCTGATGGTTCTTTCGTTGTCGCTGTCCATCAAGATCTTGAGAAGCTGCTTATTAGCAAGAACATTTTCATTGTCGGACTCTTCGAAAAGGATATCATCATTGCTATCGGGAGTATCAAGGTATCCTGCAAAATACTTCTCGGCCAGGAAGCCAATAACATTGTAGGTTCCCCAATTTTCAAAGTCGAAATCATCCGCCATAGACGTAGTATTATATACCACGCCATATGGCTCCAGAAGCTTTCTGCCTGTAACAGTCACAGTTAATTCTTCGGTCATAATATTATCGTCAATGTCATAGTAGAAGCCGGGAAAGGAATCTGCCGTCCAGGTGAAATTTTCCGAGGCAACAGAACCTCGGATCTCGATCTTATCATGTGCTTGTTGTGAAGCAGCAATAACCGGATCCTCAGTGGATTTTGCTACTCTTTTTCGAGATGTGGCGATTTGAACAGAAGATGGCAAAATCCTTTCATCCTCGGTGTCTACAGCTTCTTCCAAGGATTGCGGTATTATTCCAGGCTCTTTTGCAATCTCAGCTGATCCTAGAATGAGAGAGTCCCCGATATCGATCCGCTCTTTTTTTATATTTTTCGCGCCTTTAGAATCCACTACAGTTAATATTACATCATATATGCCCTTCCGATGGTAGGAGTAGTAGGCAATAGGCTCAGACCAGGATTCTGGGCTTCTTCCCTTCGCTAAAGTCCCAAGTATATTCGTCAATTCCATCAGGATCATTGCTTTCAGATGCGTTGAAGGTTATCTCTTCATTTACGTTGGGATTGACAGGAGAGAAAATGAAGGCTGCAATGGGTCGCTCGTTTATCTTAATTCTGGTGATATTAGTATCAGTTGCGTTATCGCTATCCTTCACCGTCAGATTCACTGTGAAGTTTCCTCCCTCTTGGTAAACATGAGGGGGAGACTTCTCCTCTGATGTATTCCCATCTCCGAAATCCCAGAAGTATCCAATAATGCTGCCGTCATCATCAGTGCTGTCCGATGGATCGAATGAAATTATATCCCCTGCATTTGGCTCTTCTTTATCGTATTTGATCACCGCATGAGGCGGTCTGTTTACTTTGAGCTCGCGAAAAGTATAATTCTCTGCACCATTGCTATCGATAACTGTCAAGTTGACTCTATAGATACCCCCCAGCAAGTAAGGATGCAGCTTGCGAATTCCAATCCCGTTGTCCCCATCTCCAAAGGCCCAATTATATCTCAGTGTACTATCCTCGATGTCTTTACTTTGGGAGGCATCAAAGGTTACAGTCTCATTTGGCTTCGGTGCCAGAGGATAAAAAGAGAACCTTGCTTGGGGCGGATTATTTATCATTATTTCCTTGGAACTGATATTTACTGCACCCTCATCATCCTCAACGGTCAGGATCACAACAAAAGTATCGCCTTTCAGATAAATGTGGTCTGCAAAGGGCCCGCTTACCTTGCCAGTTCCATTGCCATCTCCAAAATCCCATTTGTAGGAGACAATCTCTCCTCCAATATCCCCGCTCATTGAGGCGTTAAAAGTCGTTACCCCTCCAGCATTTGGCAACTCCGGTGAAACTGTGAAATAGGCTATAGGAGGATCATTGAGAGGCTTCAGGGGCAGGGGAGCAACATCCTCCCTCGTGTGGATGGGCACCTGGCTGGCGGCCTCGAAGAAAGGCCCACCGGGATGCTTAGTCAGCTCTCTCCCCGTATTGGGGTCCTTCCACCAGTCAAGGTTTAGCCAGACATCATCGGTTTTCAGGTCCCAGTGGGTATTGATTTTTTCGACTTTATAGTTCTTTTTAAGCCAGGACAGCATCCGCTGAACATCGCTTTCCGGGCCGCCCGCCCTTCCCAGATAGACTTCGGCATAGGCATGCCCACCTTGAGGTCCATAGGCTAAAATAATCCTGGATGTGCCGCCTACCGACTCAACCAGCGATGCTAGAAGAATGGCGAAATCGTCGCAGTCGCCTTGACCTGAGAATCTTCCCTTGCCGTAATCCAAGCTCTGGTTGGAGTACTGAAGCACTTCTCTTCCCCGCGTGTCGCGGGCGTAGCTCCAGTTGGCAACCATGTGCTCATAGATAGAGCAGATTTGATTGATGGTCCCGTCTCCAGGATATTCCAGTATCAGGCTCATTCCCTCATCCCTGACCCTGGGATTTCCCACATTGAGCTTAAGGGCGATTTCCCTCTTCATCTCCTCCAAAGTCATTCCTGAGCCGCCCAAGGACGGGCCTGCGCCAGGTATGGAAGATGTGACCAAATCCGTGCCGTTGTACGCGGTGATGTTCCCGCTTTCCAGCGGCTGGCCTCCAGACTCGCCATGGGCATAGGCGACCTCCTGGGCGCAGGCCAAAGAAGAGAGGACCGCAATAAAAGCGATTATCAAGGGGAGAGCTGCGGACATGCTGTAGTTTGTGTTTTTTCGAGAATAAAGCAGTTTTGGACTAATCTGCAATTTAGAGCCCAAAATGCTTGGCTTTTGCATACTCATGCACTTCGAGATGGAATGTGCATAGGTAGAAGAATAAAAATGATGGCATATGTCTGTGATGTAATTTAAATTGGCTCCTCGCTATTCTCTGTGGGTAACCTTAGTATATCGATTCGCAATTCCTGATACAAAGCCTCGCAATGAGTCCGGCTTGAGAGGCGATTGACATTGATTCCATCATGAACGGGTGTATTCTGGCAATTTGCGGATGACTCTGGTCAAGCCCCAAAATTCGAGCCCACCCACAAAAAACAGCGATTAGCCATTTAATTCATTGAGATGGTTCGGCTATTGTAACTGTTTTGTAAATGTAGTATCGAAGCCAATAATTCCCTTCTTCCGCAGATGGAGAAGCAGTTTTAATGCGCACGCCCCACATCAATGAGGCATCCTTGCCATTGCTGAGTGTGATGTCGTTGTCCTCGTTGTTCATCATGATGCTGTCCGAGGTGAGAGTCTGGATGGTCATCTTGTCGTACTCGGTTTTTTCAGATACGTCGGTTGCAGTATCGGAGAGCTGCCAGAGTCCGTCAACGGTGGCCAGGTCCTGCTCTGCGCCGCGGAAGGCATTCTTGAAGTGAGCAGCGATGATTACTACATCCTTGGAGTCTCCAACATCCTTCTTGTAATAGTAGGTCTTGTCCAACATGGTAGCACCATCCCTGGATGGCGATATGACCTTGCTGTCTACTACAGAGCCGTCCTTGGAGAGCTCCAGATATACCTTGTTGCCATCGATGTCAATGGACTTGATGCCCAACTCATAGCCCTCTTCCAGCTTGAGTGGTGTGCCGGAGGTGACGATTATCTCATTATCGTTATCTTTCAAGATCTTTAGAAGCTGCTTTTGGGCGAGAATATTCTTGTCTTCGGACTCTTCAAAGAGGACATCATCAATGATGTCAGGATTATCAATATATCCTGCAAAATATTTTTCGGCCAGGAAGCCGATCACAAAGTATTCACCCCAGGCATCGTAGTCAAAGTTGTCTTCCATAGCTGTGGTAGTGTAGACAACTCCATCGGGCTCCAGGAGCTTGTTGTCGGTAACAGTGGCAGTCAGCTCTTCTGTCTTTATGTTGTCATCTATGTCGTAGTAGAAGCCGGCAAAGTCATCCGCGGTCCAGGTGTAGCTCTCAGTTGCCACACTGCCCCTAATCTCATAGGTGCCGGGCTCAGTGATCTCCTTGTAGATGTAGTATCGGAACTCATCGGCATCGGCAGTCTTGATGCTGACGCCGGGCATCAGGGAGATGTCCTTGCCTTTGCTGAGTGTGATGTCGTTGTCCTCGTTGTTCATCATGATGCTGTACGAGGTGAGAGTCTGGATGGTCATCTTATCGTACTCGGTTTTCTCAGATACATCGGTTGCAGTATCGGAGAGCTGCCAGAGTCCGTCAACGGTGGCCAGGTCCTGGTCTGCGCCGCGGAAGGCATTCTTGAAGTGAGCTGCGATGATTACTACATCCTTGGAGTCTCCAACATCCTTCTTGTAATAGTAGGTCTTGTCCAACATGCTAGCACCATCCCTGGATGGCGATATGACCTTGCTGTCTACTACAGAGCCGTCCTTGGAGAGCTCTAGATATACCATGTTGGCGTCGATGTCAATGGACTTGATGCTCAACTCATATCCTTCTTCCAGCCTAAGGGGTGTGCCGGAGGTGACGGTCATCTCATCATCATTGTCAACCAGGATCTTGAGAAGCTGTTTATCGGCGAGAACATTCTCGTCCTCGGATTTCTCAAAGAGGACATCATCGATGCGTTCATAATTATCAACATATCCTGCGAAGTATTTCTCGCCCAAGAAGCCGATCACAAGGAAGTCGCCCCAGGCACCATAGTCAAAGCTGTCTTCCATAGCTGTGGTTCTGTAGACAACTCCATCGGGCTCCAGGAGCTTGTTGTCGGTAACAGTG
The DNA here is from genome assembly GCA_017994055.1 of Methanothrix sp. GTDB lineage: Archaea > Halobacteriota > Methanosarcinia > Methanotrichales > Methanotrichaceae > Methanothrix. Next base: position 13,614 of record JAGOLL010000035.1, on the reverse strand, counting down.
GCAGTCAGCTCTTCTGTCTTTATGTTGTCATCTATGTCGTAGTAGAAGCCAGCAAAGTCATCCGCAGTCCAGGAGTAAGTCCCAGTAGCAATACGGCTGCGGATTTCAATTTCAGTAGGCGTTGGTGTGGACGTAATTGCTTCTTCCACAGGCGGCGTGAATGGCATTGCTTCTTCCTCGCCTGGTTGAGCTACTTCAATGGGCGCATGAGACTCATCGACATCAATCCGTTCTTTTTTAAAGTTTTTTGCCTTCTTAGAATCCACAACCGTTAATCCTACCTCATAGTTGCCCTTCCTATGATAAGTATAATAAGCTAAGGGACCAATCCAGGATTCTGGCTTCTTCCCTTCTCCAAAGTCCCAAATATATTCGACGATGCCATCAGGATCATTGCTTTCAGATGCATCGAAGGTTATCCCTTCATTTACGTCGGGATTGACAGGTGAGAAAATGAAGGCTGCGATGGGTCGCTCGTTTATCTTAATTCTAGTGATATTAGCATCAGTTGCGTTATCGCTATCCTTCACCGTCAGATTCACTGTGAAGTTTCCTCCCTCTTGGTAAACATGAGCGGGAGACTTCTCCTCGGAGGTATTTCCATCTCCGAAATCCCAGAAGTATCCAATAATGCTGCTGTCATCATCAAAGCTATCCGATGAATCAAATGAAACTAAATCGCCTGCATTAGGCTCTTCCTTATCGTATCTGATCATGGCATGAGGCGGTCTATTTACTTTAATCTCGCGAGAAGCAGAATTCTCTGCATCATTGCTATCGATAACTGTCAAGTTCACCTTATAGATCCCGCCTAGGAGGTAAGGATGAAGCTTGCGAGCTCCAATCCCGGTGTCCCCATCTCCAAAGTCCCACTTATAAATCAGTGTACTACCATCCTCGATGTCATTACTCTGAGAGGCATCAAAGAATACCGTCTCATTTGGCCTGGGTGCCGGAGGATAGAAAGAGAAACTCGCTTGGGGCGGATTATTTATCATAATATTCCTGGAGCTGAAGTTAAAAACACCCTCATCATCCTCAACTGTGAGGTTTATCGAATAAAGGCCCCCTTTTAAATAAACGTGGCCAACAATAGGCTCCCTCACTCCTGTCCTATTGCCATCTCCGAAATCCCACAGGTATGAGTCGATTCTTCCCCCAATATCTCGGCTCTTCGAAGCATTGAATATTGTACTCTGCCCGGCATTAGACACCTCAGGAAATACTTCAAACAATGCCTGAGGTGGTTCATTCGGAGGATTCAGGGGCTGCGGTTTTATACCATCCCTGGTAGGGATAGGTATCTGACTGGTGGCGCTAAAGAAGGGGCCTCCAGGATGCTTCGCCAGATCTCTTCCTGTATTGGGATCCTTCCACCAGTCCAGGTTGAGCCAGACATCATCAGTTTTCAGGTCTGTATGGGTGTTGACGTCTTTGACTTTATAATTTTTTCTAAGCCAAGATAACATCCGCTGCACATCGCTCTCCGAGCTGCTCGCATTTCCCAAATAAACCTCGGTGTAAGCATGTCCACCCATAGGTCCGTAGGCCAAAATTATCCTAGACGTGCCTCCAACGGACTCTACCAGAGATGCCAGCAAGATGGCGAAATCATCGCAGTCGCCCTGACCCGAGAATCTTCCCGCCCCTCTCTCTAGACTTTGGTTGGAGTACTGGAAAACCTCAATCCCCCTGGTATCACTTTTATAGCTCCATTTTCCAACCATGTGCTCATATATAGAACAGATCTGGTTGATGGTTCTATCACCTGGATAATCTAGGACGAGGCTACTCGCTTTATCGTCAACTACTTGATTGGGCACGTTGAGCTTGAGATTAATCTCCTCCTTCATCTCATCTACAGTCATTCCTGAGCCTTGGAAAGATAATCCTGCGCCGGTTATGGCGGATGTGACTGTGTCCGTGCCGTTGTACTCCGTGATGTTCGCACTCTCCAGCAACCTGCCTCCGGACTCACTATAGGCATAGGCGACCTCCTGACAGCAAGCAGTGGATATTGCTGCCATAATGGCAAGTATAAAAGGAAGCAATGCGGTCATACAATCAAATAGGATTTCCAAAGATAAAATAGTTTTTGGGATGAGTTAAAAGAATTAAAATACATGAATGTATCCCCAACTCATCCATGATTCCTCATTATCCAGAGATGGATCCAGTTCAATGGCGTGGCTGGCATTTTGTTTGGCCCAAGCAAATAAGGACATATCAAGAGACAGGGTCCTTGCCCGGTTCATCCATGCCTGTGCCAGTTTCGGATTCAGCTCGATTGCTCGATCATAGCAGGCCAAAGACTCCTCATGTCTTCCCTGCCTGTCCAGGGATACACCCTTATTATTCATGACCTCTGCTAGGCTTGAGTCGATGCTTAAGACTCTTTCAAAGCAATTTATTGACTCATCAAACCGGCCTGCGTCTCCAAATAGTATCCCCTTGCCATTCCAGGCAGAAGTCAAGTTGGGATTCAACTTCAAGGCTTCATCATAGCTTTCCAGAGCTAATTGGTACCTTTCAGGCATTTTTCCAGAGGATGCTCCTGTTCCCAGGGTAGTTATAGGAGGCACACCGTATTTATCCTCATAAGCCTTGCTGAAAGATCCATCCAACATCCTAAATGGGGCAGATTTCTCTCCCTGAGGACCTTTGGAATTGCTCAGCACTTCATCACATAGTGCTAAACCATCATTATAATTCTCTGAATAAAAAAGCGCTTCGCCCTTGGATAACCATGCATCCCAGTACGCAGGATCCTCTGCAATAGATCTATCAAAAAATTGAATAGCTCTCTCATAGGATTTGTTATTAAGATTCTCCAGACCTTTTTCGTGATAATAAGATGCCATATCTTGCTCCGCCAGTGAGATAGTAGCGCTAAGCAGGATGACTGATATTGCTATGAACCTTAAGCCCATTTTTCAAACACCTTATATGAGATCGCCTTATGGGATAATAGATTTTCTATCCATATGTCAGATTTTTTATTTTATATTCTTAGAAAAGTTTATTAAATAGAGCCTGCATAATAGGGTCTCTATGTCTTGGAGAAGATTGCTGTATCTAATTATTATGTTGTCATTATTTTTTTCAGAAGCAATTTCTTTATCCCATGATTTGGCACAAAAAAATGCAATCTATTATGCAAATGATATAAGAGAGCTTATCAAGATCGGTGAAAATGTATCTTGCATTGATGCTACAATAATCGGAGACCTAAATCTGACAGGATTGAATTTGCAGATCAATGATTCGCTCAGGATAGTAAATTCTCCAATAAGCATAATTGATTCGGATATCAAGGGAAATCTTGATTTTGGAAATGCATTCTTTAAAAGATCGCTTGACTTAAGGGGATCAAAATTTTCTGGACAGGATATAAATTTTAGAAACTCAGAATTCGATTCTCAGATAGACATTTCAGGAGCAAAATTCGGATGCAAAGTATCTTTTTCCGGAGCAAAATTTAACAAAGGCATATCCTCGGTTAAAACGATCTGGTCAGAGGGAGCCAATTTAGACAAGATCATCTGCAAAGGGGACACTTCATTTCGAGAGAGCGAATTTCAAAAAATATTCAGTTTAAAGGGTGCGCATCTGGAGGATGTCGACTTTGAAGACTGCAATTTCAATGGGGAAGCATACTTCAGCAATTCCATATTTAAGAATGACGTCAATTTTTTGGCTGCCCGCTTTGCGGACTTCACCGATCTAAGTGGAGTGAGATTTGAAAAATTCGCCACCTTCACAAGATCCCGATTTGATGATATCGTCGACTTTTCAAGAGCAAAATTCGCCAACGAAACGAAGTTCTATTACGCAAGTTTCGCTAATTCCGCTAACTTCTGTCAAGCAAGGTTCTATGCCAAAACAGACTTTAGAAAGTGCGTATTTGATGGTTACACAGATTTCTCTTCCGCTAGCTTTCTGGGAGATGCCTTGTTTGATGAATCACAATTCAATAAAGCAACCAGGTTCACCAATTCTACTTTCCAAAAAAATACATCATTTTCTGAAACCTATTTCGATAGGGGTGCCTATTTTGAGGCTTCTGGATTTGGTTCAATGCTTGACATCACAAATGCTACATTTAGCGAGCTTGCCTTACCCTGGGATGCAATCGATGGACGCATCATATATGATAAGGCAACTCAACTATCTTTGATTGATAATTATAAAAAGTTGGGATGGACGGGCGATTACAGGAAAAGCTATTATAGATATAGGGAGGAGAAGAGAATATCGGAGCCCCTTGGCTATGCAAAAGCTTTGGATACGATATCCTGGATTTATTGGGGATATGGCACTAAGATGTACAATCCAGTGGCTTATATATTTTCATCTGCACTGATCTTCGCTTTTATCTATTATGGGCTGGTTCGTCTCAAATGGGCAGAGGTAGTAAAGAAATCCAGCCCATCGGGCTGTGAGAGGTGCCCCTGGGCGAAGACTGAAGAGGAGACTCATGGGGATTTGTCGTTTAAAAAAGCTCTGATATTCAGCATAAAAACCATACTTCCGATGGAAAAGCCAGATGATTTCAAGATAAATTATGCTCACATTGGCAAAATAATTTGGATTGAAATAGCTGTATTCGGATTTCTCGCAGCCCACTTTGTGAATTATCTGCTTGAGCAAATTCTATCCTATTTTAAACCACTTTAGACAATTAGACGCAAATGCCCGGCCTCAGCAAGAACACAGAAATACAAGTAAATACACGTACACATATCATGTCCACCAAGACCATCACCATAACCGAAGAGGATTGCAGCTATCGCTTTGAGCCATGAGACAACAATCGTCTCATTGGATTGCCACTTCTTTAGCGTGCCAGGCTTGAAGATCATACTTTCCTGATCGCTTCTAGCAAAGGCTTTCTGCCAAGTTATCGACGATGGTGTGGCCGAGCCCGCGACAAAGGGCACCTCCTCATCAGAGCTGGCAAGTTTCGACCATGAATCTGTGTGCACATCCTGGAGGATCTTCTCAATCTGGGCCACCAAGATGGGAATTTCTGAGATAAGGACATTCCATACTATCTTCCAGTTCACCTGGAAGTAGCGATGGATGAGCTTGTCCCTCATTGCAGCCATCATCTTCCATTCGACCTCTGGATGCAATTCCTTTATCCCGGAGAGACGTTCTTTGAGGCTTCACCAATGATCTCCAGGCTTCTGATGACGCCACGCTGCAATAGCTCATCCTCCAGGAGGTCTTCGAACAGAAGGTTCTCCACATGACTGGTTAGGAATTCGATCTCGTCAAGGATATATTCCAGGTAAATGGAGTCCTCTTTAGTCAGCCCACACCACCTCTTTCTCCACATAAGGACGGATTCTGTGGCTGATTCCTTCCGGAGTGAGCAGGTCAACCCTGCGCCCGAAGATGTCTTCCAGGAAGAAGGCGAGGTTCATAAAGTTCCTAAACGTCGGGTCCTCGAACTCAACAAGTATGTCTATGTCGCTTTCTTTGGTCTCTTCTCCTCTAATAGAGGAGCCGAAGAGGCCAATCCGTCGCACAGCGAATCTTCTCTTGATCTCTTGCTCGTGGTCTCTGAGGATTTCAATTGCTTTCGACACGGCACCCCACCAAGGTATTTCATGTAGCAGAATGATTTTGGCGGCTACCAATCCGATGTTTAGTTACTTGGCATCTAATGGGTCTTCAACCTTTTATAGTAATTCCCTTAGCTTCCCATTCGATACATTCCAAACATCGGCTCTAACTACCATTCTAGGGCATCCCCCGAGGCCGCTGGCGCAGCTCGCACTTTAGAGGGGGTGCGCTCCCCTGTACAGGCCCTCGTGATCCAGCGTTAGCTGGGGACAAGCTATGAAATGAGCATTTATCATCAGCTTCAATACCGTTCATCCGCCTGCTACCCGGTACCCAAGCCTGCCCGGCGTTGAGGGCGCCCCACCGCAGCGCGGGAGGCCCGTAAGGCCGACTCGCGGTGCCCCAGGAAGATATGCAAAAGCTGGCACTGGCCTAATCAAATCTTCAGGCTCTTCTTACTGTTGAGCATCCCATCCACCCAGCTAGCTTCTTGGTTAAAGCTCATAAGATCCAAAAAAGATGCGCCTCCTCTGAGGGAGGCTCACATCACAATTGTTAGGAGCAAAAGAGCAGCTCCCGCAAGGGCTATTGCAGTCAGTTTGCTCTCCATATCCATGACCATTACTCCCTGCGCCGGCAGCGGCATTCCTCTCATTCTGGCTTGCTGCCGAGGTAAATGCCTCTGCCCAGGTTGACATAATCATCGAACGGCCCTGATGGCTTGGGGGTGCTGCTGCGCTCCGTGCACTCCACCGTTTTGCCGCCGATCAGGGCGAAGAATGTAGGATGCTTATCTATCGCCGACCGGATCTTCTTTTGCTTTTCAGAGTAGAAATAATAGCCGTCTTCCTTTGCCATCTTAATCGACCTCGTAGCCTTTTCCAAACCTCTTCTTCCTCAATCTTTGACCGCAAGTCTCACATTCTGATTTTAGATGATCTTCAATATGTGCTATCCACATCGAGCCGCACATGGGACATCTGGGAAAGCGGCAATCGCTATTCGGTGTCATCTTAAAATCGCCTCTGTATGCCGCAATCCAGGCATTGTCTCATATAGCCGTCCTTGCTCTCCTCAGATTCCCCGATATTGAGGTGATTGTGTTGCCTCATTTTTTTGCCATGCCTCATATCTTGGCATCTATTCCTGCAATTGCATCCAGCTGTTATCACTTGCATCAGCCACCATGCATAGATTCCATTCTTCTTTTCTGGCCAAGCCCAACTTTCCCGAATTTTGCATTTCAGCGTCTATAGCGGCAATCTCGTCAGCCGCGGCAGCAATGAGTTCAATTAATTTCTTTCGCCTTGCTTTGGCTGCCGAGCAGTTGTCCGTCAAACGAAATCACCTCCAAGTGCTGCATTTCTATTCGATTAGAGTATCCGAAGTGCTCCACATTCAAGCGCAAAGTGCCTAGTTGATATTTGGTCAATTCAATGCAGCCATCCAGCCCGGATCAGAACAGCTAACATTCCAATACCCATGAAGGTGCCCAGTGCAATCAGTCCTTCAACCAGAAAGCCAATTCTGAGGTCAATAGGGCTCTGGATGGACGGAAGAGTCCTTTCTAAGAGGGTTCCATAGCTCCTTGTCCTTTGATAAATTTGGCTGCCGCTAACATAGAGACACCCATTTAATGCTTTTCTCTCCATCATCTCCTAACTCCTGAAATTATAGGCTGCAGACAGCTGCTGCTCTGGCATCGACATGCTATGCTCCCTGTGACATTATCTCAATTAACCTCTAGGAGCACTTTTTTGGTGCCTGGAGAAATTATTCTGCCCTTCTTTCGAGTCCAGCTTCCATAGCCTGGTCTTCTCAATGCTGCATTACTGCTCAGAGATCGTTCATCCAATACCCAATCCATGTGAGGATTGGGCTTTAAAGGCAGAATTTCTTCGCAGATGTATCTAAGGATACATCATTGCCGTGCTCTCGGCCAAAAACGGATATAGCGAGCCTCGACATGATACCTGGGTTCTAGTCCAACATATATTAACTTAACTGTGTTCCCGTCATTTTCGCTACCATTTATGGATAAGAAAAATCAATCAAGTCTTTTAGTTCGCCCGCAGAGTGGTATTGCGCTGCTATAATATTGCGTTATCCCCCACAAGCCTTATATATCGACAATTGTCTAACCAAACATGTGCGAATGGAGATATTGCATAACTTTGCAGCTCCTTGCAGCTTGATGAATGATGGAATAAACAATATGGGTGTGATCTCATTAAGAAAATAATATTGATCCTGGTATTGCTTATGGGTTTGGCTTATGCAAATGGTCCTGCTAACGACTCCATGAACGAGACTTCTCTGAACGAGACTTCTCTGAATGAGACTTCTCTGAATGAGACTTCTCTGAATGAGACTTCTCTGAATGAGACTTCTCTGAATGAGACTTCTCTGAACGAGACTTCTCTGAACGAGACTTCTCTGAACGAGACTTCTCTGAATGAGACTTCTCTGAACGAGACTTCTCTGAATGAGACTTCTCTGAACGAGACTTCTCTGAATGAGACTTCTCTGAATGAGACTTCTCTGAACGAGACTTCTCTGAATGAGACTTCTCTGAATGAGACCTCCAATGAAAACGCCTCAACCGGGCAAGAGTGGTTTGAGGTTATGCCAGTGCCTGAGATGCCTCAAAATGAGACAGCTCAAAACAGGACAAATGAGGCAGTGGCATTTATCTATCCGGCTTACAAAAATCCATTCAAACCGGGGAGCGATCTCTCCAAATTTGGAAAACAACAAATAAGGAACTATCCATGAGTCCAAACAGATTCCAGCCAATGTAGAGGGATCGGCCCTCGGAGTCTAATTTGATCGAGAAAAGCCAGCCTCGTTTAGCCGTCATTGGCTCATGCCTGGCCGTCTTCTGGTCCGGGGCATTGACCTTCGGCTTTCCCGGGGCCATGTCTCCACTCTGGCAGGAGATGTTCGGGGTGGGTGCTGCCGCCACCGGCCTGATCATCTTTTTTATGCTTGCGGCGGTTGGCGTCTTCATGTTCCTGGTGGGCCGCTGGCAGGAGCATTGGGGCCTCCAGTCCATGATGGCCCTGGGGGTGATTCTTACAGCAGCAGGCTCATCTCTGGCCTCCCTGGCCAGCAATATCCAAACCATCTATGTCTGGGCCGCCTTGAACGGCATGGCTTCCTGCTTTCTTTATGTTCCGGCTCTGACCCTGGTGCAATGGTGCTACCCAGACAAGAGAGGCCTGGCAGCAGGAACTGTAAGCATGGTATTCGGGCTGGCTGCAGCGGTGACCTCCCCCCTATTTGGCCTTATGTTATCCGCCTGGGGATACGAAGCCATGAACCTGGCTCTGGCAGGGCTCACCCTTGGCATGGGCCTCTTTGGGGCTTATCTCGCCCGACCTCCTCCGGCCTGGTTTGAGGCTATAGCGGCAAAGAAATCGGCAAAAGCAAAACAAGATGAGCCTCTAAAGGCAGCAGAGAAGGGAGGAGGGAGCCTGAAACTGCTAGCTGCCCGGTCTTTTACAGTCAGCGAGAGCCTGCACACCAGAAGCTTCTGGATGCTCTGGCTCACCTGGACCCTGGCGGGAGCAGCAGGAGTCTCCATGACTATCCTGGCCACAGGATATGGCCTCTACCTGGGATTGCCACTCTCTTCCGCTGTCCTTCTTCTCACGTCCTTCAACCTCACCAACGGCATCAGCCGTCTGGCCAGCGGCATGCTATCCGATCGCTTTGGACGCCGCCAGGTTATGAGCCTGGCCTTCCTGGCATCCAGCCTCGCCTATCTACTCCTTACTCAAGCGGAGGGGCTGCTCTCCTGCGCTCTTCTGGCGGCGGTGGTGGGCTTTTCTTTCGGGACGCTCTTCTCCGTATCTGCTCCCCTGGTGGCGGACTGCTTCGGCCTGGAGCACTTTGGGGCCATCTTCGGACTGGCCTTTGCCGCCTATGGCTTTGTAGCCGGGCCGCTGGGGCCTACGCTATCCGGATATCTGCTGGATGTAACCGGAAATGATTATACCTTGGTCTTTTCCTATCTGGGCCTCTTCTTCCTCCTTGCCTCGGCCTGCATCCGGCAGGTTATGCCGCCTTTAAGATCCTGAGGGCGGGAAAATGGAAAGGAAATGCCGGCTCTGACCATACTGCAATTCCGGCAGAAGAGGAGTGCCCCGGCCAGGCTGCTCTGTGGAAAGCAGCCGATGGCAGACGGCCAGGGCATAGAGTTCATCCTTTTCATTTCCACGTTGAGAAGGTGAGCGCAGCCAAGAGCGGATGGTAAAGGAGGCTTTTGCGCTTTTCGCTCACAATCGCCATATTCTCGGAGTTAGTAATAAATCTTTCTATAATCGTATTAATCAGCTTTATCAATTAGATATTGCGAAGACACTATAGCGCAAATTCCCTAAAGCATTGAGCGGCTTTAGAAATCATTGATAGGCAGGCGGTAGTAGATGGGTGAATTGGATCTGCTGGCGGAGGCAAAGCGGCGACTTGTTTCCTTGCTTCATTCGCGAAGGGACGAGAGCGGAGAGTTCATCGATCTAAAGGAAGAGGTGGTTGTAAGCGGTCCCCTCAACTCCAAAGAGGCCCTGGGAGAGACGGAGAGGGATGACTTTCCTCTTCTGCGGGGAAAGGAGGTTTTGATGCAGGCGGTTTACCGGGGCGCAGCAGGCCAGGCCTTCACATCCAGTTCAGGCAGCTTCCGGGGCAGTCTTCAAGATGTGCTGGAAATGCCGCTCTATGAGAGCTTCGGGCGCGCCGTGCTTGTCGCAACCATGAATGCTGTTCTGAGAAGCCTCGGCCTGATAGAGAATACGGTGCACTGCAGGGATGAGGGCCCCAGGAGATGCGCATCCTGCCTTTCGGAGTGGATCAGAGTGCAGGGAAGCGATATGGTCGGTCTGATAGGCATGCAGCCCGCACTTCTGGAAGCCCTGGTTGGAGCCCTCGGTCCGTATAGTGTGATGGTATCGGACCTGGCCGAAGCGGGGGCAGTGCGCTTTGGCCTGAAAGTATTGGACGGCATGGAATGTTCTGAGATATTTGAGAAGTGTCCACTCATCTTGATCACCGGATCCACTCTGGCCAACGGCACTATTGACGATCTGATAGAGAAAGCGGGAAAGAGCCACAACAGGGTGGTCTTCTTCGGCAGCACTGTTGCGGGAACGGCTTACCTTATGGGATGGGAGAGATGGTGCCCATGCTCTACATAGAGATCGGAATGATGGAATAGTCAATTCTATTTCCGGCCAGATCGATGATGCTTGGATAATGCAATCGGATTCGATCTCAGATAAAGAATAGGAATCAAAAATCTCAATATTTATTGCACTGAGAGAACTCTTCAAGCAAAAAATAGATTTGCCGGGAGCCGATAATCCCGGCAGGCTTTCCTTATTCTAGTCTGTTCCCATGATATGCCCGATGATCCTGCCGTAAGCGGGACGGGCAATGAATGTGCCCAGTATCACGCCCAGGATGATGATCAGAGCGAAGCCGGTCAGCGAGCCGAAGCCCATGAAGAGCAAAGGCAGCATGGCCACGGATGTGGTCGCCGCCGCTCCCAGGATAATGACGAAAGCCCGGGAGAGACGGGAGATATAGACCTTGCTGGTGGTGGCTGCAATCTTGCCCACGCCGGCCTTCTCTGCCGCCTCTGCTGCTCTCTCCTTGATGCTCCTCTGGGCTGAGGATACTGCCGCCTCGCCCCCTCGCATCAGCTCATCGGTGATGATCACCAGCTGATCCACGCCGGTTCCTATGACCATGATGATGCCGGCCAGGCTGGCCAGGTCCAGCTGCCATCCGGCAGCGGCCCAAACGCCCAGCATCATCACCACCTCGGAGAAGGAGGTGGTGATCATGGGCAGCACTATCCTCCGCTCCCGGTACCGGTAGTAGATCATTCCCGCCACTGCTAAAAGCGCTATCATGCCAGCTACTATCATCTGCAGCTTGAACTGGCTGCCCAGGGCAGCCGACACCTGTCCCGAGCCCACTATCTCCACATTGACCGGCAGAGCCCCCTCTCGCAGGTGGATATTCAGCATCTTGGCTTTCTCTGCTCCCGCGTCACCCGTTCCCACAGTTGCCTGCATCCTTCTTGTGGGGGCCTTATTCAGGCTGGATGCCAGCTCCGGGGCCAGAGGAGCGGAAAAGATCTCCTCCTTGTCCAGATACATGGATATAAAGTGATCCTGGGGATTTCTGGTCGCCCCGGCATCAATGGCCGCCTTCTGGAATGCGGCTGCTCCATCCTCTGACAGTCCAAAGGGCACGCCCCAGACCTCATTGTCCTTGTCCGGGATCTCCACCGACTCCACCGCATCTCCATAGAGAACATGAGCCGTCTCATTATTCTCCGTCTGGATCCTTATCTCGAACTTGCCCGGCTTGCCCACAATCTCCTGGGCCTGGGCCACATCCGCTCCAGCCATATCTATGAGTATGAACCTGGATCCCACGGTCTTGACCTTGATGTCCTGCAGCCCCAGGCGGTTGAGCTTGGAGTCGAGGACCCTCTTGGTGTCCAGCATGGTATCATCGGTCACCCCCTCCACAAAGGCGTCCTCGCCTTCCGGAATCCTTCCTCCGACGGCAGCGAGCAGGTCATTGAGAGACTCCCTGGTGACATTGGTCAGAATCTCATAGCGGACCGGCGCAACGTTGTAATTGAGCTTGACATCAGCATCCAGCTTCTTCTCCAGGTAGCTGATTACAATGCTCTCGGCAGAGGCAGGTATGGTGATCTTGGTGCTGTTCTCGCCTGCCGCTGCCTTGGCTCCGATGTAGCCCAGGTCTTCCGCCACTTTGGCCTCAACTGTTCCCGGCACCATGACCACATAGTTCTGAGCCCGCTTCTCAACGGAAGTGGCATTGAACTGATGCTCTAAAATCCTCTCCGGGGAGACATCAATCTGGGCCTGCGCACCCTGAAGTTGCAGCTGCAAGTAGCTGCCTCCCTCCAGGTCCAGCCCGAATTTCAGGCCGAAAAATCCTATGGAGATTATGGCCAGGGCCACTGCCACAGCGTACAGTAGGACACGTTTGTCCTTGGACAGATCCTCGATAAGGCTCATCTCTTCTGCCCCCTTGCCGCCTTTTTAGATCGGCCCAGATACCATCTCAGCCCCTGGGCATTGGTTACCCAGGTGTTGAATACATCCGCCGCCAGGCCGAATATCAGAACCATGGTCATATCGGCGATGATATCCATCCTGGTGAAAGAGGGGACTATCAGATAGAGGAAGTTGGAGATGATGATCAGTGCAATCACCGCCGCAATGGTGGTGCCGGCCATGGTCAGCCCGGTTTGCATGGCCCCTATGATCTTCTCGTCCACATCGCCTTTTCTCTTTAAAACCCTCATGGAGAGAAGAATATCGGTATCAACCGAGTAGCCGATCAGCATTAGAAGAGCTGCCACTGTCCCCAGGGACAGCTCGACCCCGGTCAGGTTCATGGAGGCTGCTGCGATCAGAATGTCGGCCAGGGCGCAGAGAACCACCAGCGCTGAGACCACAAATTGTCTGAAGACCACAAAGACCACTATGGCCATGAATATGAAGGAGAGAGGCAGATACCTGGCCACCTGGGACTGGAGCTCCTTGCTGTAAATCGGCCCCATATGCCTGATATCAGGACTGTCGAACCTGTCATTGGCCAGCTTCACCAGTTGCGAATACTCCATATCGCTCATGGGCCCAAACTGGACCATGTACCTGTTGCCGATGTCCCTTATATCCGCCACGGGATAGCCGGCAAACTCCTCTGCCACGCTCTCTTCCGATCCGATTCCAGGCACGGTGATCAATGTGCCTCCCGTAAACTCTATGCCCAGCTTCACAGGCGAGCCTGTGGAGAGGTAGGTCACACCCAGGCTGATAAGCGCCAATATGATGACGGCAATGGGAATCAGCATTATCTGCCTGGGCGGGTACTTAGAGATGATATCCTCCAGTTCCATGCAATTCTCCTCGAACTTCCCTTTAGCTTTAAGACCAGTGCAAAGCAATTTTTCTTTGAATATATCACTTGCTGTTATAGCGCTTCATAAGAATA
>JAGOLL010000034.1 GCA_017994055.1 Methanothrix sp. | reverse complement strand
GGGGTGGTATTTGATGGCAATCGGGCCGGGGGGATACTGGGGGGCATATCCACCGGCGAGCCTATTGTCTGCCGCATCGCAGTCAAGCCCACGCCCTCCATAGGCAAGAGGCAGAAAACGGTGGACTTGGCGCGGGGGAAGGCGGCGGAGATTGAGATCAAGGGCAGGCATGATCCGGCCATACCACCCAGGATAGTGCCCGTCGCCGAGGCTATGGTGGCATTGGTGCTGGCTGATCATATACTGCGACAGAGAACGGCGAAGGTTTAATTTTCAAGATCCCTTTCATTTCAGGATCATGAATGCTCAAATGGAAAAGGATCAAGAGGAAAATCGGATACGAAGAATCATAGATCTGGCTGAGGACCACAAAGAGGAAAGAGGAGAAGGATAGGGCATGAAATCAGCAGAGGATAAGGAGGGTAAGAGATGACCATAAGGCTGCGCATAGCCACATTCAATCTTATGACCCTGGACGACCGGCGGGACTTGAGGCCGAGCCTGGAGGAGCGCATACCGATTCTCCGGCCCCAATTGGTGCGTCTGGATGCTGACATCTTATGCTTGCAGGAGGTTTACGGCCAGTACGAACGGGGCAAGAAGATCCGCCTCTCTGCCCTGAACCGACTACTGGAAGGCACTCCCTACGAGGGATATAAGAGGGCCACAACCATAGATCCGGCTACCAGAGAGGTCTCTGAACGCCACAACCTGATCATCCTCAGCCGCTATGATATCCTGGAGCATGATCAGTATCTGCATGAGTATGCACCGGCGCCCTGCTACAAGAAGGTAACCGCTGTGCCCGAGGAGAGCCAGGCAACGGCCATAACCTGGCAGAGGCCCATTCTGCATGCTAGAGTTGGGCTTCCCAACGGCATGGTGGTTGATGTGATCAATCTGCATCTGAAGAGCCGCCGGCCCACCAACATCCAGGGACACAGGCTTCCGGACAAGAGCTGGAAGACGGCATCGGGCTGGGCGGAGGGTGTTTTCATCTCCAGCATGAAGCGCATCGGCCAGGCACTGGAGACGCGCATTCTCATCGGCAAGCTCTTCGAAAAAGATCCCTATTCCTTGATTGCAGTCTGCGGGGATTTCAATGAGGAGCTGGACGAGGTATCCATAGAGGCCCTCCGGGGCGATGTGGAGAACACCGGCAATATGAATCTGGCCATGCGTGTCTTGGTTCCCACGGAGAGAAATGTCCCCGAGCCGGCCCGCTACTCCTTCCTTCACAACGGCAAGGGCAAGATGCTGGATCATATACTGGTTTCCAGAACCATGCTGGCCTACTTCCGGGGCACCGAGGTGCACAACGAGCTTCTTCACGACACCTCCATGGTCTTTCCGGAAAGGATCTTCTATCCCGAGTCGGACCACGCGCCGGTCATAGCCCACTTCGAGCTGCCGGAGAAAAGGATCAAGCGGCACACAGAGGATGGCGAAGATGCGGAAATGCTGGTGTATCAGGAGAGGGCTGTGCAAGAGCTAGTAAGGCAGGCCTGACGGGAAGAGGATATCGAGCGACTTGTTTGTTGGGATTTAAGTCTGAAAAGTAAGGAGAATTTAAAC
This sequence comes from Methanothrix sp., assembly GCA_017994055.1. Taxonomy (GTDB): domain Archaea; phylum Halobacteriota; class Methanosarcinia; order Methanotrichales; family Methanotrichaceae; genus Methanothrix. Next base: position 24,066 of record JAGOLL010000034.1, on the reverse strand, counting down.
CTTGAATGCGTTTTTAGCTGCAGTTTTGGCCCGGACCGTTAAGCGAGCAAATAGGACCGAGGGATGGATGCCACTGCCTGGGAAAATGAAGCTGATTTTACATAAAAAATTTCCAAAGCCAACTCCGCATAAGGAAATTGGCTTCAGTCTATCGGCTCTATCATTCCGTGTGGTCAATCATCGATGTTCAATATGAAGATATTGATCGTATTTCCTGTGGTGCGGTTTACTGCGGCGACATCAAGGATCATCTCAAGGTATTTCAGCGTGGTATCATTTCCATCAATGTCGCTGATATTGCCGACCATATCCATCGTGACTTCCTGCCTTCGGATTGATAGAGAAGGCAAAGGAAGGGCAAGGCCGCATCTGCTCTTATCCAGGTTAGGAATATTCTCTTTGAGCACTCTCATTAATTCTGATGAGGATTTATACTCGCTTTGGGTGCTGATCAGAGATCCATTGAGAAAGATGAGCAGCCTGGGATAAGAAAATAAGTTATAAATCTCTGCTGTCTGGTTGTTCTTCTCCGCATCCATAAGCCCAAAGACGACCTGGCCCTGAAGCTCTCGTGATAGCTCCTGTACGGTTGCGTTCATCATCTGGCAGTATCCGCACCAATCGGCAAAACCCATGAGCACAAATATGGGATACTCCTGGAGAGCTTTATTCATTGTCCTATCTGTGACCAGCACGGGCCTGGCAGGATTCTTCTCTCCGACCTCTGCCAGAGGCATTGTCTCAAGCGATTTGGGGGCTTTGACCGGCCCGCCGATATCTCCTTTTTTCGCTTTTGATGTGAATCCCGTCTTTGCCTTTTCTGTGCTCAGGTTCGTAGAGCAGAAGTCGGGCCGTGCGGCAAAACCGCAGCAGAGCAGATTCTTCAGCGCCTGCTCCGTCCTTCCTCCAAAATCGGATTCTTTTACTATCTCCCCATTCAGGAGCAATGTGGGCGAGCCGGTGATATCAAACTGCTGGGTTTTATTTAGATCATCCATGGCGTACTTTAAGCCTCGGCTCTCCTGCCCCAGGCAGCCGCTGAGGCTCGCCTCGGAAACAGCAGCAGTTCTAAGGCACTGGCTGGAGTTGCCTGATTTTAGGAAGCAGGATATGTACTTCCAGTATTTATCCGGCTGCTCTTCCCGGATGCAGATCTGCCTTAGGTTCTCATCGGATTCCTCCTGGCCGTGCATGGAGGTCACATTTCCATCTTCCATCTCGATTATGTACCTGACAATTATGTTCTGAGATATATCTGGGATCTGGCTCACGATCCCCAGAAGCACCCTTTGCATCTGCAGCCCGAAGGGACAGTAGGAGACGATAAAAGCCTCCAGCATGGGCTGCTCCGTCTTCTTTATATCAGAGCAATTCTTCTGAACTTTTGTCGAAGGCTTGGAGGCCGCGGATGTCTTTTCGAGTATGACGAGACTTGTATTTAGATCCGGTTTCAACTCCAGCAGATGGGAAACAATGCGTGACTTCGATCCGAATCCTTTCTTTTTATCGATTACAGTCTCATTCTTAAATATGATAAGAGTCGGATAAGAAGTTATATTGCACCTCTCGGCAGTTTTGCGGTTTACCAGGGCATTGATTCTCCCAAAGGCTATCTGGCCTCCCAACTCCACGGAAAGCTCGGAGAGAGAAGCATTCATTCTCTGGCATGGCTCGCACCCTGGCTTGTAGGCGTCCAGGACGAAGAAAGAATTCCCAGCCAGTGTGCTGTTTATGCTGCTATCGTTAAGTTCCATAATCCTGCGGTCATCTGGTTGTCCAGCATATGCAAGGGATAATGCTGAGCATGAAACCAGCAAGACAACTAAAGCGATCAGCAAGAGGTGCATGAGCAAACGCTTGATGTACACTGATATCACCCTATTAGATCTTTTATGGATATGGCCTATGCCTGTATGTCACTGCTCGACAGGCACTTATTCCCAGCGAAAAATAACTTGTGGCCATAGCTTAAAAAAAGATGTTTTGCCTATGGCCCGTTCTTTTCATATCGAGTCCCTTCATTCATTCCAGAATCAAGAGCGAGATGCTTTGTCGCTATCTTTTTCCAGCCTATGAACTCTTTCACTTTTTCTTAGGAACGCATACTCCTTTGCTGCATTTCTCATCCATGCCGCATGCATTGCCGCACTCGCCGCAATTTTGGTTATCCTTATCGGTATTAACGCAAGCGTCGCCGCACATCATATTGGGATTGTCCTTTCCAGGAGCATAGCATTCGCCGGTTGCAGGATCGCATTTATCGCAGGGCTTTTTATCCTTGCAGACCTCTTTCTTGTGCTCGCACTTTCCTTTCTTGCAGGTATCGACAGTGCAGAGATTGCCGTCATCACAGTCCATGGGAGTATAGACACAGCCTAAGGCCGGATCACAGCTGTCGTCGGTGCAGGCATCGCGGTCATCGCAGACCAGGGCGGCTCCACCTGCGCATGTTCCCTCAGAACAGGTATCGTTTGTGGTGCATGCGTCGCCATCGTCACAGGGTGCGGCGTTGTTCTCATTTACGCATCCAGTTGCTGAATCGCAGCTATCATCAGTACAGACATTGCCGTCATCGCAGTTCAAGGCATCTCCACTTGCACAGTCTCCATCCATACAGGTATCGTTTGTGGTGCATGCGTTGTCATCTTCACAGGGTGCGGCGTTATTCTCATTTACGCATCCCGTATCTGGATTGCAGCTATCATCGGTGCAGTCATTGTCGTCATCGCAGTCCAGGGCAGCTCCACCTGCGCATGTTCCCTCAGAACAGGTATCGTTTGTGGTGCATGCGTTGTCATCTTCGCAGGGTGCGGCGTTATTCTCATTTACGCATCCCGTATCTGGATTGCAGCTATCATCGGTGCAGTCATTGTCGTCATCGCAGTCCAGGGTACCTCCAATTACACAGGTTCCATTCATACAGGTTTCGTCTGTGGTGCATGCGTTGCCATCATCACAAGGGCTGCCAGGCTCATCAATTACACACAGCCCGGTGTTCGGGTCCAAATGCTGGCATACTCCGCATTCATCCACAGTCGCACTCCCAGAACCTATCAGCAAAACGGCCATCGCCAAGAAAGCCAATAGACATCTCCATTTATTCAATTTAGATCCCTCCAAGATAATAGTAGTAATAGTAATTACGATCTCCTATAAAGATCTTCCGTAATTCTTTCTACGATAATAGTAAGCATAACAATACATTATCGTTGTATAAAGACATAATATCCGGATTGAAATTGCATTTAACTTCATATAATTTATAAATTAAAGAATATAGAATCTATGTAAGAAAATCTCACTTAAATCGTTGATTGCCGATAAATATTCTCAAAGAAATATTATAACCGACACGATTAGATCTTAGATGAAAGTAGATCAAGTCTGCTATATTAAGGACCAGGTTGCTCATGCTGCCTCCAAAAACATCGGATCTAGTTAAGGAAATTGTAATTGAGAGTTAAAGCCTGGAGAGGTCACCTATTTACTAATCAAGATGTATGAAGAGCCAGGAGTGACGAGCATTGGCTGAAATGCCCTATAAACAGAACGGATTAGTTCTCTCATGGGAAAATTATTTGTAATATCAATGGTATAAATTAATTAATTCAGATTCCAGGCTTAGAATTTAAGCCATTTTCAGGAGGATTATCTGTGAATTTTAAGGAGATCTCCATAGGAGAGAAGATAACTGACAGCCTTTCCAAAAGAGAGAGCAAAGGCTATGTGGTCATGGTCGATGCCAATCGCAAGCTGACCATTGATCTGCGCGGGCCAGCCAATCAGGATTTCGATCTCTATATCAAGTACAACGAAGAGGCATCAACTGCCAAATGGGACTACAAGCGGGTGACGACCAAGGCCGATGAGACCATCACCATCGATCCCACCAGCCCAGGCGCTTACTATATTCTGGTTTATGCCTACAGAGGCTCCGGCCAGTTCAGTTTATCCACCGAAGTTCCTATTGAAGATGTGGAGATAGTCCCCAGCCAGCAGATCAAAGGAACTCTGACTGCCAGCAATGAAGCACTTTACTACCTTATAAAGACAAAAGAGGGGCAGAAGATCACTCTGGACTTGAACGGCCCCTTAAATGCCGACTTTGATCTTTATGTCCGCTATGGCCAGAGGCCTACCAATATCAATTACGACTCCAGAAGCTACAGCGGAAGCTCCAAAGAGAACATAACCATCGATAAAGCCAGGAAAGGCAGCTATTTCATTATGGTGTACTCATACCGGGGCAGTGGCGATTTCACATTATCGGCTTTGCCCTTAGAGGAGCCAAAGACTATAGAGCTGATCATTACCAGCAAGGAAAAGCTCAAGACGAAATATGGCGAGGCACAATTCAGTCAGATAGAAGCAAGAATCGCCGATTACATAAAAGCCCTTGATACCGCGGGCATATCCGCCAAACTGGTCTATGTCGATGATGCCGCCACTCTGTCCCCCTATGGAGCAAGCCCGGTGGCTGCCGACAGCCCGGACCAGATCAAGGATCTGATCGGCATATTGGAGGGAAAGCTCAATCCAGGGCACTTCCTGATACTGGGAGGACACTCCATCATCCCCTTCTTCAGCCTGGACAATCCAGCCGGCTTCGACGGAGACAGAATTGTTCACTCAGACAGCCCTTACGCCTCCCGGGACAGCGATTACCTCATTCCGGAGAGGGCCCTGGGCAGGCTTCCCGATGCCAAGGAGAGCGAACTGCCTTTCTTCCTGTCACTGCTTTCTGCCGCCGCATCCAGGGTGAGAAGGGCGGATAAGGTCTCCTTTGGCATGACTGCCAACGTCTGGACCGATGCCTCACAGGCGGTCTATGTCCCCATAAAGAACGCCGGAGAGATTCTGGAATTGTCTCCTCCCGTGAGGCACGGAGATCTGGCCGCAGCAAGGCTGAACAGGAGAGGATACTTCTACTTCAATCTGCACGGAGGCGAGGATACCGCCAACTGGTACGGCCAGGAGGGAAGCTCCTATCCGGTGGCCTTCACTCCGGAGAATATCAAGGACGCCGAAGTGAGAAATGCAGTGGTATGCTGCGAGGCCTGCTATGGAGCAAACATCGTGGACAAAGGAGTTGATGAGGCCATCTCCCTCAAGTTCTTGGCCAAAGACGCCGCCTGTTTCATGGGCTCGACCAAGATAGCCTACGGCCCCACCGAGCCGCCCAGCACTGAGGCCGACCTTCTGGTGCTGAAGTTTTTTGAGCGGATCAAGGAAGGTTTGACCTTCGGAGATGCCTTCATGAAAGCCAAGCAGGACTTTGCCAGGGAGTGCATTGCCGCCCGATCCAGGCTGGATATGACCGAGAAGAAGACCCTGATTGAATTTGTGTTGTTTGCAGATCCGTCATCGAGAATGGAGGAAGCATAATGCCCCTAACAGATAAAGAACTGAAGAAGATGGTTAAAGGATATATGGAAGAGAATTCCCCCGAGCTGGCGGATGAGGAGCCTGTCATCAGCGAGGAGAGCTACGAGATACCGGAGGGAGTAGAGAGAAAGCTGGGTGTCCGCATGCCCAAGAGCGCCAAGACGGTCAAGGTTCTAACCTACAAGAAGATGGTTACCGCAGAGGACGGGGCCAAGCTGCCCATAGTGACCCGTGTCACTGTGGACGGAGACGGCAATATAATCAAGACCACCGGCAATTAGCCTGATCCAGGTGGAGAACACAGCCTGAGCAAAAAGGCAGAGGGATTCAGGCCCGAGCAGGAGACAGGACGGAAGGGATGTCGAGACCGGATTGAAGCAGATATCTCGGCGGCTCGGGATAAAGGCCGGCCATCCCTATCCTTCCTGCTGGAGGCCGCCCTTTACCATCAAGCATTTCCCGCAAGCTTGAACTAGTACTCGTATGGAGCTGAGTTGTTCTTAAACTTATTTTCTTGCACAAGAGTCAATTCAAATGAAGATGCAATTGATTCAGCCAACTTTACCATATCTCTGCATCGGATCTGATCTGGCCCACCATCTCCATATGCGGCGTGCTCATGGAAATTTTGATATTCGTCATCAAGGTCAGCCTGGGCTGTGGCCTGGCCAGCCTCCACCGCTGTGCCGTAGCCATTCTCCTGGTCCGGATAGAATATCAGGGCATTGATTTCTATCTCAGGCCGGCCCGCCTAATAGAAAGAATATGTTTTTCTCTGCCTTGGCAGGAAAAACTCTATTTCTTCTCCCACGCCCCATCCTTTCTCAGCCACCGGTCCATATCCGCCGAGGCGATCTTGCCCGCCCCCATGGCACTGATGACTGTGGCTCCGCCTGTGGTGATGTCTCCCCCCGCCCAGACCCCCTCCATGGTGGTCCGGCCCCGGTCGTCCACCACCAGGGTGCCCCATTTGGTGGTCTTCAGCTCCGGGGTGTTGGAGGCGATGAGGGGATTGGGCACCGTGCCCACGGCTATGACCACGGTGTCCACATCCACGATATGCTCCGAGCCCTTCTTGGTTCGCGGGCTGCGCCTTCCTGAGGCATCGGGCTCGCCCAGTTCCATCTCTACCACCTCCATGGCCTTGACCATGCCCCTGTCATCTCCCAAAAATCGGGTGGGATTGGTGAGGAAGTCGAAGATCACTCCCTCCTCCATAGCGTTCTCCACCTCCTCCAGACGGGCGGGCATCTCTTCTCTGCCGCGGCGGTAGACCACATGGACCTCATCTGCTCCCAGACGCATGGCGGAGCGGGCTGCATCCATAGCCACATTCCCACCACCAACAACCGCCACCCTCTTGCCTTTCTTGATGGGTGTGTCATACTCCGGAAATTTGTAGGCCTTCATCAAATTGACCCGGGTGAGGTACTCATTGGCGGAGTATACGCCGCTGAGGTTCTCTCCCGCAACCCCCAGAAAGCGCGGCGCTCCTGCACCGATGCCCAGGAACACTGCATCATATCCCCCTTCAAAGAGGCCTTTTATCTGGACCTGCCGGCCAACCACGCTGTCCAGCTCCAATTTCACGCCCAGGGACTGGACGTACTCTATCTCCGATCGAACGATATTCTTGGGCAGCCGGAACTCGGGGATGCCGTAGACCAGAACGCCTCCGCCGTCGTGCAGGGCCTCGAATATGGTTACCGAGTGCCCCATCCGGGCTAGATCGGCGGCGCATGTGAGGCCGGACGGTCCCGATCCCACCACGGCAGCCCGTTTTCCGGATGGCGGCAAAAGCTCGCATACGGGGCACTTTTTGGCGGAGAGATCCCAATCGGCCACATAGCGCTCCAGCCGGCCTATGGCTACGGGTGCTCCCTTCTTTCCCAGCACGCATCGGCTCTCGCACTGCACCTCCTGGGGACAGACCCGGCCGCAGATTCCAGGCAGGCTGTTCTTTCTCTTCAGAGCCTGGACCGCACCGGGCATATCGCCATCCCGCAGGGCAAGGATGAAGGCAGGGATCTCCACTCCCACCGGACAGCCTTCCACGCACTTGGGCTTCTTGCACTGGATGCATCGGTTGGCCTCCTTTGCCGCCTGCTCCGCTCTGTATCCCAGAGCCACCTCCTGGAAATTGTGTCTTCTCTTCTCGGGAGACTGCTTGGGCATCTCCACCCGGTCTAAATCGATCTTGCCAGACATCTCTAATGCACCCGCGCCATTTCAGGCTAAAATCGATTGATAATTAATAAGACTTTGCCTATCGCTTCTGCAATTGCTTACAAGAGCCAGTAGAAGCCCATATCCAATATTGGGAGGCTTGATGCAGAGATCCGAATATAGAGCAACCTTCTAATACAATTAATCCCCACCATTAGCCGGCGCGGTTGGCATGTCGGCAATTAAACTCAAGATTGATGATCGAGAGGTAGAGGTTCCAGGGGGATCCACCATCATGGATGCGGTTCGCAAGGCAGGGGTATATGTCCCTGCTCTCTGCGACCATCCGGACCTCAAACCCATAGGCTCCTGTAAGCTCTGCATAGTCTCGGTAAAGGGCATGGACTGCTTTCCCACAGCCTGCAACACCCCGGCAGAGGAAGGCATGGAGGTGGAGAGCTGTACCGAAGAGCTTCAGGAGATGAGAAGGCATACCCTGGAGATGCTCCTGGCTCTGACCAACCATCCCACCAGCTGCCTCTTCTGCCAGAGAAAGAACGAATGCGGGGACCTGCGGGAGTGCATGAGAAAGTTCCCGGTGACTGTGGGATGCAAGTACTGCCCCCAGAACGGCGAATGCGAGCTGCAGCAGGCAGTGGAGTTTGTGGGCCTGGAAAAAATCCGCTATGATATAGCCTACAGGAATATGCCCGTCCTGCGGGAGCCGTTTTTCGACAGGGACTACAACCTCTGCATCCTCTGCGGCCGTTGCATAAGAGTCTGCCAGGAGGTGAGAGGAGAGGGAGTACTCTTTAGCAACCCCGACTTTCACCGGATGCACTGGATAGGCCCGGAGTGCCTCCAGGACTCGGACTGCAGGTTCTGCGGAGCCTGTGTCGATGTCTGCCCCACCGGCGCTCTTTACGCCCGATTTGAGAGATGGCAGAGGCCGGAGAAGACCGTATCCACCGTCTGCCCCTACTGCGGCGTGGGCTGCCAGCTGGAATTAGGAATTCTGGAAAACCGTCTGGTCCGCGTGAGGGGAAAGAGGGATGCCCTGCCCAATGCCGGCCAGCTCTGCGTCAAGGGCCGGTTCGGCCTGGGATTTGTGGACAGCCCTGAACGGCTGACCGTCCCCCTCATAAGGAGAAACGGAAAGCTGGAGCCAGCCACCTGGGATGAGGCCTTGGATCTTATAGCCGGAAAGCTGCAAAATCTCAAGGGCGACAGCTTTGCCTTTCTCTCCTCAGCCAAGTGCAGCAATGAGGAGAACTACCTGGCTCAGAAGTTCACCCGACTGGTGATGCAGACCAACAACATCGACCACTGCGCCCGGCTCTGCCATGCCTCCACCGTATCCGCCCTGGCCCTGGCCTTCGGCAGCGGAGCCATGACCAACTCCATATCTGAGCTGGCCGATGCCAAGTGCATCCTGATCATCGGCTCCAACACCTCGGAGCAGCATCCGGTCATAGCTCTAAAGATAAAAGAGGCCAAGCGGAGGGGCGCCAAGATCATAGTGGCCAATCCCCGCTGGATCGATTTGTGTAAAATTGCCGACATCTGGCTGCGCCAGACCCCGGGGACGGATGTGCCTCTGGTTCTGGAGATGTGCCGGATCATCCTGGAGGAGAATCTCCTGGACCGGCAGTTCATAGAGGAAAGGACAGAGGGATTCGCCGAGTTCAAGGAGTCGCTCTCCAGGCTCTCATCGGCTGACGCCAGCCGCATCACCGGGATTGCGCCACAGCTACTCCGGGAAGCGGCGCGGCTCTATGCCCGCTGCGGCCCCTCCTCCATCATCTACTCCATGGGCATCACCCAGCACACTCATGGCGTGGACAATATCTTCGCCCTGGCCAATTTGGCCATGATGACCGGCAACATCGGCAAGCCGTCCTCGGGCATCAACCCCCTGCGGGGCCAGAACAACGTGCAGGGCTCCTGCGATATGGGGGCTCTGCCCAACCTTCTTCCCGCCTATCAGGCGATAAATAACGACGAGCTGCGTGGCAAGTTCGAGAAAGCCTGGGGAGAAGCATTGCCGGACAAGCCCGGCCTGACCGTGGTGGAGATGATGAACGCCGCAGGGACCGGTGCCATCCGGACCATGTTTATCATGGGCGAGAACCCGGTTGTGAGCGATCCGGACATCAGCCATGTGATCGAGGCCCTGAAATCCCTGGACTTCCTGGTGGTCCAGGACATCTTCCTCTCCGAGACGGCGGCCCTTGCCCATGTGGTCTTGCCTGCCACCTCCAGCCTGGAGAAGGATGGAACCTTCACCAATACCGAGAGGCGGGTGCAGAGGATCAGAAAGGCCATCGAGCCCGTGGGCGAGTCCAGACCGGACTGGAGGATTATCTCTGACCTAGCGGCGCGCATGGGCTACAGCGAGCAGTTCTGCTACCGCCACCCATCCCAGATCATGGACGAGGCCTCGGCACTCTCTCCCAGCTACGGCGGCGTCAGCTACGGGCGTCTGGAGGGAGACGGCCTGCAATGGCCCTGCCCACACCCGGACCACCCGGGAACAGCATACCTGCACAGGGGGCAGTTCACCCGGGGCAGAGGAAAATTCAACCTCGTCGACTACCGGCCCTCCATGGAGCTTCCCGATGCTGAGTATCCATTCATCCTCACCACCGGCCGGGTGCTGTGCCATTATCATACCGGAACCATGACCCGGAAGGTGGGTGACCTCAATATTCTTCGTCAGGAGGAGCTGGTGGAGATCAATCCCCAGGACGCCCGCTCTCTGGGCATTGAAGACGGCGAGCTGGTTGAGGTGCGGTCCAGGCGCGGCTGCCTGCAGGCCAAAGCCAGAACCACGGAGAAGTCACCTGCGGGAGTGGTATTCATGACCTTCCACTTCTCAGAGACGCCCACAAATGTCCTGACCAATCCAGCCCTGGACCCCATCGCCAAGATACCCGAGCTCAAGGTCTGTGCGGTGAATGTGAGCAAGATTAGAGGAGAATAGAAGAATGTACGAGATAGTCAAGAATGAGACTATTGTTCCCAATATCGTCTTTATGAGCTTTCGGGCCCCCAAGATCGCCAGTACCGCCCGTCCGGGACAGTTCGTGATCATCAGGGCTGATGAGAGAGGAGAGAGGATACCTATGGGCCTTGCAGGATGGGACGAGAAAGAGGGAACTGTGGATATACTGTTCTACATCCTGGGAACCAGCACAGCTAAGCTGTCCACCCTAAAAGTGGGCCAGAGCGTGGCCAACATCGCCGGGCCCCTGGGGAAGCCCACGGAGATAGAGAACTTCGGCCGGGTCATCTGCGCCTGCGGCTGCTTTGGGGTGGGGCCCACCTTGCCTCTGATCAAGGCTCTCAAGGAGAAGGGCAATTACGTGGTGACGGTTGTGGAAGGTAGGGGCCCGGCTTTTATCTTCTGGGAGGATCGGCTCAAGGAGTATAGCGACGAGGTTCATGTGGTGACCGGCTGCGGCAAGACCGCCTGGGCCAATGAATTCATTGAGCAAGAGCTGGCATCGGGAGAGAAGATCGACCGCATATTCGCTCATGGCTGCCCCTTTATGATGAAGGTCTCCTCCGAGGCATCAAAGCCCATGGGCGTTGAGACCATTGTGAGTTTGACCCCAATCATGGTGGACGGAACCGGGATGTGCGGAGCCTGTCGGGTGGAGGTAGGCGGCGAGACCAAGTTCGCCTGCGTGGATGGCCCGGAATTCGGAGGCCATGCCGTCAACTGGGACGGTCTGGTGCTCCGGCTGCGCCAGCTCATTCCAGAAGAGGATAAATCGTTCAATATCTGGGAGAGGGACAACTGGCATAAGCTCATGGACTGCCGGCAGAAGAAAAGCTTTAATCCGGCCAAGAGAAAGCTGATATCCGAGCTGGAGCATGAGGAGGGAAGCTGCAAACTGGCGGGAGCTTGATCCATCACTCTTTTTCCCGGAAAGGCAGTTCAGGCTCTCATTGATCTTTCTCCCTCCCCATCAATGAAGTGCTTGTCAGGAGCGAAATCTGAGGGGGATGGCCCTGCGAATCAGGCGGGTCCAGAGAGAACGATTGTGCCTCTCGGAGCTCTCCAGAAGTCTCATATCCTCTTTTCTGTAAAGAGTTCTTATGCAGTATTCAAAGTCAATGGGGCTGTGAGGATACCTCCTCGGGCCCTTATCCTCGCCCCAGCTTTTCATCCTGGAATCCTTATGCTGGGAGAGAAATTCCGTCTCCCAGCAGGCTTTACATAGCCCTGACTTCTGCTCTTTCTCTCTGCTCACATCCATAATTTCCGTCGAATAGACTCTCCTGGGAACAATGGGGCTGTATATGGTAAACCAGGATGCACAGACGGCCTCAACTCCGAGGTCGAGCAGAATTTTTATGGCCTTGATAGCCGCATTCCCCACAATCCTATGATCCTCATGCTCATCAGAGTTCCAGCACACTGCATCGCTGCCGTGAGAATTGATGTAGACCAGATCTCTGGAGTAGCCTTGGGCGGTGATATGGTCATAGATCTCCCGGGCCAGGCTTTCCGCTATGCTGCTGGTGAAGGCCTTTTCCCTCTGCCTTAAGGAGCCGTCCGGATAGAGATCCTGTCCGCCATAGCACAGCTGTCTTGCCTCTACATCCCTGCCAATCAGTTCTGCCACTCTGGTTCTCCAGTCCATCCCCTCCCCAAACGAGGATGGATGCAGGGCGGGATGCGGCGCCCATCCGGAATCATCAAATTTTATCCCGCAGCGCTTTGCCGCCAGATCTCTTGAATATTTATCTCTGGACAGCTCGCTTCCATCAGGAGCTCTCCAGATTAGCGATTTCAGATCATTGATCTTCAGCCATGGCCGACCGGACTTTTGGTCTTTAGCCGATTCATAGGCATACTCTACTTCATCTGCGCCGCCGTCGGTAACCACGATCCACATGAGGGGATGCCTTCCCAGGCTTAATTTGAACAAGGATCCCGACATGCCGACATCGATATCATCCGGATGGGCCCCGATGTACACTGCTAGCCTATCGTCCATTTTCCCTCACGGTTTTGGGCAGAATATCGCCGCACCTAAAGCCACCTAATTGTCTGGCATTTGAGCATTGTCATTGAGATCAAATCGATCCAGAACATATTAAAATTCACTTTCCGTCCTGATCTGCCGGACTGGCCCAGCCGGGGATGAGGACTGATCGGCTGCTTTAAAGAGCCTGAACGAAAGGTACTTATTTGCCTGAAAACCTGTAGGCAGAAGAGGAGGGCACGATATGCAGTTTGCAGAGTGGACTTATCCCCTGAGGAAGTTTGACGACATATACTATACCATTGAGCGGATAGTATACGGCAAGGGCGAGCTGAAGGGCTTTAGCACGGATGATATCTACAATAACCTGCGGGATAAGCGCTTTTTCCAGGATGCCCAGGATCTGGATCGCTATCTTCTGGGCAACGGCGCTAAATTTAAGATAAGAAAGACGGAAGGAGTCTGGGAGCGCTATTATTAGATGTGCCAGCGCTGGCGCAGCATGCTAGCGCTTTATCGAGACTTTTTCTGCAAAATAAATATTCCTCTCATCTGTTCCCAGTTCAACGAATCTGCCCGTGGCCAGGATGCTGTGGCTGTGCTTGAGAGGCGCGACCCGAACTCCGGTTGAGACCACCGAATCGGAGGGCAGATTGACATTCTCGCCGATTACCGCTACCATGGAGTCGTTTGTCTCGCTTCCCAAGACGCTATGCTCTTCAATGGTGGAGTGCCGGCCCACGATGCTGCGGCGGATGCTCACCATATGCTCAATATGAGAAAAGCTCATGATCATGCTATCCTTGACCTCGGCATTCCTCTCGATGAGGCTGGTGTGTCCGATATGGGAGTTTTCGACGGTCACCCCCTTCTCCAGCAGGCAGTTCCTGCCTATGGAGACATTGCCTATGAGCTTGATCTCTCCTGAATCCAGGAGCGGCTTTATCTTGGCCAGTGTGCTGGGATGGATCCACTGGTTGGGCTGGTAGTGGTACTTGCGGTCGAAGTGACGGACGACTCCGGATAGACAGTCCATGGCCGCCTGATGCAGCCGCTCCGGAGTGCCTATGTCGATCCAGTATCCCCGGATGGGATAGCCATAGACGGGATATCCGTTCTCGGTGAGGTAGGGAATCAGGTCGCCTCCTATATCCCGGGCCTTGTCCCCCATCTCCGCCAAGACCTCGCGAATGCGAGGGGAGAAGAGGTAGAAGGCGGTATTGATCATGCGGCTGGGCTCGCTTCCTGCCTTGGGCTTCTCCACGAAACCCTTTATGCGCATGTCCCCGTCCAAGCGGGCCACGCCGTACTGAGAAATGCTCTCCCCAGGCGGCAGCTCCTTGAGTGCTACGGTCAGAACAGGCTGATGCTCTCTGTGAAAATCGACAAAGCTCTTGAGGTCTATGTCGATGAGGTTGTCACCCGAGACCACCAAGAGGTCGTCTTTGATATCGAAGTAGCTCAGGCAGTAGCGCAGGGAGTCGGCGCTGCCCTTGTCGTCGTAGAGAGGCTGGTAGCTGAAGTCCTGGTGATCTGTGATGCCCAGGCGCTTGAAGAAGCCCTCCCCGGCTTTGAAGTAATTGCTCAGATTGAGGGTGTTGCAGGCCCCTTTGCTGCCCAGGATGAACCTGCGGCAGCCCTGGCTGGCCAGGACCCGAAAAAGGTTGGCGATGATGGCCGTGTCGCATAGCTCCACCAGCGGCTTGGGCTGGTCCAGGGTAAGGGGATAGAGGCGCGTTCCCGAACCGCCCACTGTGGCTAGGACCTGGGGAAACATAGCTATGGATTGGCCTGTGGAAATATTAAGCCTATCGCTGCAGGTGCTGCCCCAAACCGGTCTCTCTGATTCAGTATCCGCGCATGATCTTCATGATGATGCGGGCGATCATGAAGGCGAGCAAGAAGAGTATGACGTAGAAGGCTATAGTCATTATGTCCATAAGGGACGGCTTGGAGTTTCTGGTTTATAGATTTGATCCAGCCAATGTCCTCTCGGTCTTCGTTGCCTTCATCTCATCAATACATAGGGTTTGATTCTCTAGGGCTTGATTCTGCAAAAGATTGATCTTCCATCACCGCACCTACCCCTGAAGATAGCTTAGAGGATCAGGTGGAGATATGAATCACAGCAAGGCCATAGAGAAGGCAAAGGAGCACTTTGCCCAGCTTTTAGAGGCGCAGCTATTGCGCGTGGATCAGATAAAGGCGGGAGAGGATTGGGCGGACTACAGCAGCCTCAAGCCCATCGTCATCGGCGTGGTGGGGGGCGACGGCATCGGCCCCTACATCACCGAGCAGGCGGTCCGGGTGCTCAAGTATGTGCTGGCGGAGGAGATAGCATCGGGCAAGGTACAGCTGCGGGATATTCCCGGCCTGGACATAGAGTCGAGGGTAAAAGTGATGAAGGCCCTTCCCGAGGATGTGCTGGCTGCTTTAAAGGAGTGCCATGTCATATTGAAGGGGCCGCTGACAACGCCAAAGAAGGGAGATAAGTGGCCTAATCTGGAGAGCGCCAATGTCTCCATGCGCCGGGAGCTGGACCTTTTCGCCAATGTTCGGCCGGTTAAGGTTCCGGACCAGGGGATAGACTGGATCTTTTTCAGGGAGAATACGGAGGGAGAGTATGTTTTGGGCAGCAAGGGCCTGCATGTTACCGATGATCTGGCGGTGGACTTCAAGGTCATAACCACCCCCGGCTCGGAGAGGATTGTGCGCCTGGCCTTTGAGTATGCCAGGAAAAACGGCATCAAGAGGGTTTCAGCTGTGACTAAGGCCAATGTGATCAAGGCCACGGACGGCAAATTCCTGGAGACGGCGAAAAGAGTGGCAGCCGAGTATCCCGAAATCGCTTTCGATGACTGGTTTGTTGATATCATGGCCGCCAAGCTGGTGGATGAAAAGCGCAGGCGCGATTTCAAGGTCATAGTTCTCCCCAACCTCTATGGCGACATCCTCACCGATGAGGCGGCCGAGTTCCAGGGAGGGGTGGGCACCGCCGGAAGCGCCAACATAGGCAAGCGCTACGCCATGTTCGAGGCCATACACGGCTCCGCTCCGCGCATGGTGGAGGAGGGCAGAGCCTGCTACGCCGATCCGGCCAGCATGATGAGGGCCTGCGTAATGCTGCTGCGCCACATTGGCTTTGCCGGGCAGGCGTCCAGGATGGAGATGGCTCTGGATATCTGCGGCCAGTTCGAGTGCAGGCTGGTTTTGACCGGCAGAGCAGACGGGGCAACCTGCGAGCAGTTTGCCGACTATGTCATGGAGACCCTGCAGGACCCTCACCTGGAGAGCCGGGCAAAGGGATATGCAAAGCTTTAGCTAAATTGATCGCCCAGTAGTATCTGTGGATAATTTAGCTGCAGCATTCCTGGGCATGAGCCGGGAGGAGCGCTCCCTGCTCGCTGCCATTGAATCCGGGATGAAGGGCCACGAGTGGGTCCCATCCTCGATCATTTCAGAGCTATCCGGCCTGCCGACTCGAAAGGTGGATTTTCTGCTGGGCCGGCTTTTTAAGAAGAAGCTGGTGGAGAAAGAGAGCCTGCACTACCTGGGCTACCGCATCGACTTTGATGCCTATGACCTTCTGGCTCTCTCCGATCTGGTAAAAAAAGGAGCATTGAACGCCATAGGAGAGAGGATCGGGGTGGGAAAGGAGTCTGTGGTCTACCAGGCCTTTGGTGAGATGCCCCTGGCGCTCAAGTTCCACCGCCAGGGAAGGACCAGCTTCAAGCATGTGCGCCGGCTGCGCCATCAACTCCCGGATAAATCAAAGGTGCCCTGGATTTATGCTGCATCTCTTGCCGCCAGGCACGAGCATCAGATCATGGAAAAGCTCTGGCCAGAGGTATCCATTCCCAGGCCGGTTGCCGTCAGCAGGCATGTTCTGGCTATGGAATTTGTGAGCGGCCCGCCTCTCAATCGGATCGCCCTCTCCGATCCGAAGGAGGGACTGGACCTGATCTTGGCTGAGGTAGCCAAAGCCCTGGCTATGGGCATAATTCACGCCGACTTGAGCGAGTTCAACATACTGGTTGCGGAATCCGGTCCCAAGATCATCGACTGGCCCCAGGCGGTGGAGGTCACTCACCCTCATGCCCGAGAGCTGTTGGAGAGGGATCTGGCTAATGTATTGCGCTTCTTTGAGAGGAAATATGGAATAAAGGTGCCCTTGGAGGAGGCCCTGCAGCGAATAGAAGGAGCGGAGAGGATTTGAGCATATTCGGGGTGGACATAGCCAGCGGCTCGCCATCAGGCAGGAGGCCTCCCAGCTACTCCATCTTCGTATTGGATGGGGAAAAGAGCGCCGGATTTCATATGATCAGCCGGCATAAGCTCGTCCGCATGATCCGGGAGCGACAGCCGGAGATGCTGGCCATGGACAATATCCATGAGCTGGCGACGGATAGAAGAGAGCTGATTGGCCTATTGCGCCGCATGCCCCCTTCTACCAGGGTGGTTCAGGTCACCGGCGGAGAGAGGCAGGAGTCCCTGGTAAAGCTGGCCCGCTACCACGGCATAGCCTTCGATCGCACCGATCCATTGCAGGAAGCGGAGGCCTGTGCCCGGCTGGCGGCAAAAGGGGTAGGCTCAGTCATCTCCGCCTTCGAGGAGAAAACCTGGATCAAGGTCAGCCGGCGCCGATCCCTGGGTCGGGGCGGCTGGAGCCAGAACCGCTACACCAGAAAGATCCACGGGGCGGTGATGGGGCTGGCCAGAGATATAGAAAAGCAACTGCGTGAAGCGGGCCTCACCTACGCCTCGCGGGCGGTGGAGGGCATGGGCGGCTACACCCGGGCCGAGTTCGTGGTAGAGGCTCCCCGGGAGAAGGTACATATCAGCCCAGGCTATTCCAGCGATGCCCAGGTTATTGTGCAGAGCATAGAGCGGGCGGAGCTGCAGTTCAAACCTCTGCAGCAGAGGCGCGGCTATATCATCGTGGGCCTCGATCCGGGGACAACCACCGGCATAGCTGCTCTGAGCCTCTCAGGAGAGCTGGTGGACCTGATCAGCTCCCGGGCCATGTCCTCCTCCGAGGTCATAGAATGGATCGCTGCCAGGGGAAGGCCCCTGGTGATGGCCACAGATGTTTATCCCACCCCAGGAAGCGTGGAGAAGGTGAAGAGGGCTTTTAATGCTGTGCTCTTCTCCCCCGGCGCGGATATATCGGCAGAAGAGAAGATCGCCCTGGGAAAGGAGTATGGATACAAGAACGATCACCAGAGGGATGCCCTGGCTGCGGCTTCCAGCGCCTTTAAAAAATATAGAAATAAGTTTCTGCAGGTGGAGAGGAAGGTCCCGCCGGAGATCGATGCAGATGAGGTCAAGGCACTGGTGGTGAGGGGCTATTCCATTGAAAACGCCATAGCCGAACTGGTCTCTTCACCTCCCTCTTCTCCGCCGGCAAGGCCACCCTCCGGGCCCAAGGAGGCGGAGCCTCTGATGGATGTCTCTCCTGATTTGGCCGCCATCCAGCAGCACAGCCAGCAGCTGGCCGAGCAGGTGAGAGTCCTGCGCTCCTATGTGGATGAGCTGAAGGCGGGCCTCAGTGAGAAGGATGCCGCCCTGGCGGCTATGAGCAGCAAGCTGGAGCGACTGCGGGATAAAGCGGCCCGGGAGGTCAAGAGGCAGCATGAGATAAAGATCAGGGACAAAGAGATCGAGCGGCTGCGCTCGGTGCTGCGCTCGGAGAGAAAGCATATCAAGAAGCTGAAGAGGGCTCTGGCCCGGCAGAAGAAGGTGGAGGCGATAGAGGACACCAAGGGGCTTGTGCCGCTCAAGCCCCTCTTTGCCTTCTCCCGGGAGGCTGTGATCCTGGCGGCAGAGCAGTTCGGATTGCAGAAGGGGGACCTGGTTTTCTTGGAGAAGGCCTCTGGAGGGGGAAGGAGCACCATTGAGCTTCTGGCGGAGATGGGGATAGCCGGGGTGGTGGCGGAAGGAGAGATGTCACCGGCCTTGAGAGAGCACTTCCTGGATCTGGGAATACCGATCTACTCCAGCCGGACCTTGCCGGTTATGAGGATAAACAGCCTGCCCTTCCTCCAGCCCGATGACCTGGCCGCAGCTAGGGCGGCCTGGGAGGAGGAGATGGCAGCCCGTCGGGCCAGAAAGGAGGCGGAACGGCTGGAGAGCCTGTTCCAGGAGTACCGGGTGGAGAGAAAGAAGGAGGAAAAAAGGAGGAAAAAATCGGGGGAAATCAATGTTTCATCCCGGAGTTCAGTATGACTTGAGATCTTCCCGGCTCTCAAGCTTTTCCAGATGCTTCAGCTCGGATGAATTGCGTTCCGCCTTCGCTTTGGCTTCCTGGAGCGTTCCAGGTCCTAGAATCTTGTGTAGTAGGACATGGTATCGCGGAGGATATCGATAGGCGCTTAATCACCATACTCGTTGGGAGCAAGCTCAGAAGCCATCTTGGCAGCCCATGCTCGCTATGGAACCGTTTTTCAGAGAATAGAACCGACATAGACCGGATTTTTCTCATTGGATGGATTAGTCAACTGGTATTACCATAGACCTCATTGAAGCTTGAATTTCCGGTGCCTGGAGACTCCAGAGATGGCTTTTTGGCGAAAAATGCCCCTTGAAGCCTATTTTGCCGCCGGTCATAGACGGTTCGGGTTGTGATGAATATATGAATAAATTAAACTACATTAAACTTAGACGGGCGCGAAATATTTTAGAGGAATCCACATTATGAAATCTTAACCGAAAAGGTCAATAGCGAGCCATGTAACATGTCCTAGTTCGAGACATCCTGGCGGCGATAGATTTGAAGGCAGTTATATTGGCGGCTGGAGAAGGCCGCAGGTGCAGGCCCTTAACCCAGACCAGATCCAAGGTCATGCTTCCGGTGGGAAACCGTCCTTTTATGGAGCATGTTATCGATGCTCTGGCAAAAAATGGCATTCGCGACCTATACATCGTGGTCGGCTATCAGAAAGAGAGGGTCATGGACTACTTCGAGGACGGACTTGATTTCGGGGTCGATATCTCCTACCTGGAACAAAATGAGCTTCTGGGCACGGCTCACGCTCTGGGCAAGGCGGAGGAATACATAGATGAGCCTTTTTTAGTTGTCAACGGGGACAATCTCATAGACTCCAGGGCGGTCTCAGAGCTTATCGCAGCCAGGGGAGACAATGTCATCCTGGCCGCCCTGCGCCGCCATAGCGGAGACTATGGTGTGCTGATGGTGGAGCAGGATAGGGTCAAGGGAATAGTGGAGAAGCCGGGCCGGCCATGCTCAGGAATACTGAATACCGGCGCTTACAAGTTCAGCCCGACTATATTCCGGGCCATCCACAAAACGCCTCTATCGGAGCGCGGCTCTTACGAGCTGACCGAGACCATATCCCAGATGATTGCGGAGGGAGAAGAGATCGTTCCCCTCATCGGCAAAGGGGTCTGGGCCGATGCCATCTTCGCCTGGGATCTGCTCCATGCCAATGCCATGGCTCTGGGATTGAAGGATGCCGAGATCGAGGGCGAGGTGGAGGATGGAGCCAGGATCAAGGGTCCGGTGGATGTGGGAGAGGGATCCGTCATCCGCTCCGGCTCTTACCTGGTGGGGCCGGTCTCCATAGGCGAGGACTGCGATATAGGCCCCGGCACGGTCATCTTGCCCTCCACATCAATTGGCGACTCGGCCAGAATCGGGCCCCACTCCGAGATTCGAAACAGCATCATCATGAGCGATGCAAGGATCGGCTCGGGTGCCATTGTATCGGACTCTGTGGTGGGTGCAAGCTCCATCCTGGGAGATCTGGTGGCCGTGGAGAGTGGACCTTGTGTGGTTGAGGTGGAGGAGGCCTTTTTAAGGGCAGAATTCGGAGCCATATTATCCGACAATGTGACTGCAGGAGCCAGAGTGATGGTTCACGCCGGGACTGTGGTGGGCAGCGGTGCCCGCATAGATTCGGGCTGCGCTATTCGCGGCCAGATTGAGAGGGAGAGCAGGGTGATGGGCTGATGTGCGGAATTGTGGCCTATATCGGAGACCAGCGGGCCGGGCCCATACTCTTTGACACCCTGAAGCGGCTGGAGTACAGAGGCTACGACTCGGCGGGAGTGGCAGTCAAATCCGACGGGAATATAGAGGTCTTGAAGTCTGCCGGCCGCATAGCCGATCTGGAAAAGGTCTATCAGAGGCAGGGCAGCCCGGGAGAGGGCATGGGCATAGGCCATACCCGCTGGGCTACCCACGGTCGGCCCAGCGATATCAATGCCCATCCCCATACCTCGGGAGAGATCGCCATTGTTCATAACGGCATCATCGAGAACTATCTAGAGCTGCGAGAGCATCTCGGCCAGATGGGCTATCAGTTCTCCTCCGAGACAGACAGCGAGGTTCTGGCCCATCTCATTCATCTTTATTATAAATCCGATCTTCTGGAGGCGACAATCAAAGCCCTGGAGCATGTAGAGGGCTCTTATGCCTTGGCTGTGCTGGCCGCCAGCTCGCCCTATCTGGTCTGCGCCAGAAAGGACAGCCCCCTGGTGTTGGGTCAGGGCAATGGAGCCATCTATGTTGCCTCTGATGTTCCAGCTCTGCTTCCCTATACCAAGGAGGTTATCCGCATGAAGGATGGGGAGATCGCCAGAGTCTATGCCGATCGGGTGGAGATGATGGATGCGGAAGGTAGGCCTCGCGCCGTGGAGACGGAGCGCATCTCCTGGGATGCGGACGCCGCGGAGAAGGGCGGGTACACTCATTTTATGCTCAAAGAGATCCATGAGCAGCCCCGAGCCATCCGGGAGACCATCGCCGGTCGCATCTCGGAGATCGACGGAGATGTCCGGCTGGATTTGGGAATGAGCGATGAGGAGATCAGAGGGCTGGAGAGGGTTTCTATCATCGCCTGCGGAACATCCTATCATGCCGGAATGCTGGCCAGGAATCTCTTTGCCCGGGCGGCCGGCCTGCCGGTGGATGTGGAGGTGGCATCTGAATTCATCAACCTCCAGATCCGGCCAAAGACATTGCTACTGGGCATCACCCAGTCCGGTGAGACGGCAGACACACTACTGGCTCTTAAGAAGGCCAAAACCTGCGGGGGGCGGAGTCTGGCCATAACCAATGTGGTCGGATCCACTGTGACCGAGCTGGTAGATGGGACCATATACACCCGCTGCGGCCCGGAGATAGGCGTGGCTGCCACAAAGACATTCACCTCTCAGCTTGTAGCCATCATCCTCCTGGCCATCCGGCTGGGGAGGGCTCGCGAGCATCTCACTCCCGATCAGGCCAGAAAGATGCTCATAGAGCTGAGCAAGCTGCCCGGCCTGGTGCAGAGGGTGCTGGAGAAGAGAGAGGAGATCAGAAAGATAGCCGAGAGATATGCCCATGCCGGATGCTACTTCTTTATCGGCAGAGATTACCTCTATCCCATATCCCTGGAGGGAGCTCTGAAGATGAAGGAGATAGCCTATATCCCATCCGAGGGCTATGCCGGGGGGGAGCTCAAGCACGGTCCCCTGGCTCTGATCACGGATAAGACTCCCGTGGTGGCCCTGGCTACCTGCGGCAAGAAGATCCAGTCCAACATCAAGGAGGTCCGGGCCCGGGGAGCTGATGTGGTGGCTCTGGCTGCGGAAGGCGATCCGGATATAGCCAAGGTGGCGAGCAGAGTGATAGAGCTGCCCGGCACGAGGCCGATTTACTCTGCAGTGCTCTGCACAGTGGCGGTGCAGCTTCTGGCCTATTATACCGCCAATAAGCTCGGCCTGCCTATAGACAAGCCAAGAAACCTGGCCAAGTGCGTGACGGTGGAGTAAGCCCGGTCAGAGCTAGGTCTGAATGTCCCATCACTTCGTACCGCTCTTTCAGGAGATGATTGCCCTGATCTTCTCTTTGAGCCGGCTCTCATCATCCTGGCTGAGGGGGACTCTGGCAAAGACGGCGCACCTCTGGGGCATTGCAATCAGATCACCATCGAGAAGCTCATAGTAGGCCTGGTCCAGGCCGATCTCACCGCGGGCATAGCGGCAGAGAATGGCCTTGATCCTGTCCTGCTTTTCAGAGGGGAAAGAATTCATCTTCATCGCCGCATCTTCTATCTGCTTATGCATATCGCTGCCATCTTGAAGCGAGCCTATTTATCCCTGATCCAAGCCGGAATGATGCCCTTTTCTGCCGCCATCCAGCCAAATCCTATTTCTCCTCCATAAAATCTTATAACAGGATGGCACAGAGACCTCCCGGAGTGATATTCTTTATCTGAAGCCTGAAGCAATTGACTTCAGGATAATTGGCGATGATATGCAGGTGGTGGAGATATAGCTGGACGGCGGTGAGAGGGCGCGGGCCGGGGCCATACTCTACATGGATCAGGGAATAGAGATAGAGACTTCAATCGCTGGCGGCTGTTCAAGGGCTTCAAGAGGATGGTAGCCGGGAGGGCTTCTTTATCACCACATTGCTCAATCGGGCCAAAGAGAGAAAAAGGCTCTGGATGTGGATGCCGGCTGCCGGGCTGCCTTCTCTTCCGGCGTGGTTTATGACATGCAATTTTTAGGCGGCTTCAAGAATGCTCTCCTGGGTGAAGAGGGAGTATTCCTGATCCGGCTGGAAGAGCCGGGGCGGGTGCATCTGCAGAGCCTGCCGCTCTCAAGACTGGCAGACAGGATCATACAGGCCAGCCGATTAGATATATGCCGAGCGGGGGCGAAAAGAGGCAGGAAAGCCGGCGCGAGAGCTCGCCTATGCCCATAAATATTCAGGAGCATAAGGCAAAAATGTTCATTGACTGGAAGGAATAGCGGAGAGTTCTGGGCATCTCAAGGTTTGCTGCTTGGCAGAGCAATGAGCCTTATTAAAAAATTTAGTTGAGAATTTACATTACTCCGGCAACCTTCAAAAGATGCATTCCGGCGTTTTGCAGCTGGGCCAGCATTGCTGCATCCACCTTGAACTCCTTGATCACAGAGATAAAGGCCTCGGGCTTGTCCGCATAGTCCATGAGCACAATATCCTGGTACAACTTTGATCCCCAGGCCGGCCCGGTCCATTGAGGCAATGCCACGGCGCTGAAGTTGTAGCCCAGGGCCAGAGCATCCCCCTCTTTGGCAGTATCATTCCAGCGAACATAGATCCCGGCGATGTTTGGCACGGCCTTCTTCTCCGCATCGGTCAGAGCCATCACAAACATGCTGCTCTTTCCGGGAGTTGCGTCCCAGCGCATCTGGAAAAGATCTTCTTTGCACCAGTTGGGGCAGGCTATTACCTTGTAGCTCTCAGCGCTGATGTTCTTGATGGGCAGCTTCTCCTCCACGTACTTGGCCAAGAATAGCCCGCTGGTCACTCCGGGGCAGAGATGGTCATGGAAGCAGGTAGCCTGAATGAAGTCGAAAGCCCCTCCCCGCGCCCAGACATTGGATATGCCCGCCAGAGATAACTCATTGCCGTTGAAGCCCTTCTGGTCGAAGGTTATATTTCCCTCCTCAGTATGGTTTCTGAGATATTCTATATCCACATTGGCCTTGGAGATCTTGGAGAATGCCTCATCCTGGGAAAGAGCCT
>JAGOLL010000105.1 GCA_017994055.1 Methanothrix sp. | reverse complement strand
TAAGGTCAGCGGGCTTCCGGTCCTGGATGGCGAGAGGCTGGTGGGTATTGTATCCGAGTCCGACCTATTGCGCTTATTGTCGGTAGAGGAGGATGAAGGCGGTCTCTGGCTTCCCAGCCCCTTCGAGATCTTGGAGGTCCCATTCCGTGATCTGGTGAAGTGGGAGAGGATGCGCTCCGCCGTGGATGAGATCCCCAAGAAAAAGGTAAACGGGGTCATGAGCCGAAATCTGCATGAGGTGGGGCCGGACGACTCTATAGAAGAGGCGGCAGGGATCATGACCCGCCACCGCATAAACCGTTTGCCGGTGGTGGAAGAGGGGCGGCTGGTGGGGATAGTGACCAGGGGAGACATCATCTCCGGTCTGGGGATGAGGCATGAAGAGGATTGAGGGAGGCATATGCGCCGTCCCGGGAGTGAGGGCGGCAGGAGTGCGCCATGGCAAGTACGGCCTGGCCTTGATTGCCGCCTCCGGCACTGCGGCGGGAATGTTCACCACCAACCGGGTCCGAGCGGCGCCTCTGGCGGTCACCGCCTCCAATCTCGCCGGCGGCCGCCTGGATGGAGTCATAGCCAACAGCGGCTGCGCCAATGCCTATACCGGTCCGAGGGGCATGGAGGATGCCAGGGCCATGGCCAGGCTCATGGCAGGCTTTTTGGAAACGAATGAAAACAAAATCGCAGTAGCCTCCACCGGAGTCATAGGCAGATACCTGGACCTGGAACAGATCCAGAGCCTCTTTAGGGAAGCTTCGGCAAAATTGGGGAGCGACGGGGCCGCCAGCCTGTCGGCAGAGCGGGCCATCATGACCACAGACACCAGGCCTAAGGAGATCGCTGTGGAGCATAAAGGCCTGCGAGTGGCGGGGATCGTCAAGGGCGCAGGAATGATAGAGCCCAATGTGGCCACCATGCTCTGCTTCCTTTATACCGATGCGACCATCTCCGCGGAGAGGCTGCATAACTGCCTGGCCGATGCGGTAGCGGACAGCTTCAATATGCTTACCGTGGATGGAGACACCAGCACCAATGACACCGTCCTGATCACAGCCACAGGAGGGGCAAATGGTCGAGAGGAGGATTTCAGAGAGGCTCTGAGCTACGTCTGTATGGAGCTGGCCAGGATGATGGCCCGGGATGGTGAGGGAGCCAGCAAGTACTTCGAGGTGGTGGTCAGCGGTGCCGCCAGCGAGAAAGACGCCCGGCTGGCGGCCAAGGCCGTGGCCAGGAGCAGCCTGGTCAAGACCGCTGTCTATGGAGCCGATCCCAACTGGGGAAGGATCATCTGTGCCGTGGGCTACTCCGGCGCGGACATGGACCCGGACAGGATCACCCTGAGCCTGGAGGGAGAAAGCCAGGAGGGCGGCAGCCTCGCGGTATCCCTGGTGGAAAGGGGCCGCATCGTGGATGGCGTCCTGGAAAGGGCTCAAGAGATCATGAAGGGAGAGGTGATCATAATCAATATCGATCTCGGCCTCGGAAGCGCCGGAGCACGCGGCTTCGGCTGCGACCTGACCCACGAGTATGTGAATGTGAACGCCAATTACACCACCTGATATGTTTCGCGATCAACGCCTGGGGGAGAGCCGGGAGGATGTGCTGGAATACCTGTCCAGCCGGCAAGCCGACATGAGGATCTTTCATTCCGATCTGCTGGTGGATAAGGCCCATCTGCGGATGCTGAAAGAGCAGAATCTGATATCTGGAGATATCTGCTCCCGGATCATGGCGGCAATTGACGATCTCATGGATGAGGGACCTCAGGCTCTGGGCCAAGGCGAGGATGTTCATGAGGCCATCGAGGCCTACATCCTGCAGAAGGTAGGACCGGAGGGCGGCAGGATGCATACCGGCCGGTCCAGAAATGACGAGGTCGCTGCCTGCATCCGCCTTTCTCTGAGAGAGGAGATGCTCTCACTCATGGCCGAGCAGATCGGCCTTATCCAGACCATTCTCAGGCTGGCTGCAGAGCACACCGAGACGGTCATCCCCGGATTCACCCACACCCAGCACGCCCAGCCCACCACATTAGCCCATCATCTTCTCTCTCATGCCGATGCTGCCGCCCGGGACCTGGCCCGGCTGGAAGAGTGTTATGCCCGGGTTAATCAGAGCCCTCTGGGGGCGGCTGCCTTCGCTTCCACCGGCTTTAAGATCGACAGAAACATCACCGCCAGGCTCCTGGGCTTTGAGGGCCTGGTGGAAAACAGCATGGATGCCGTCTCCGCCCGCGACTTTATCCTGGAGGTTCTATCTGATTTGGCCATAGAGATGGTCAATTTAAGCCGCCTGGCGGAGGAGCTTGTGCTCTGGTCCACATCAGAGTTCGCCTACCTGGAGCTGGACAATCTCTATGCCTCCACCAGCTCCATCATGCCCCAGAAGAAGAATCCGGATACGGCAGAGCTGGCCAGGGCCAGGGCGGGCTCGGTCATGGGCAGCCTCGTTTCTGCTCTGGCCATCTGCAAGGCTCTGCCCATGAGCTACAACCGGGACCTGCAAGAGGTAACGCCTCATCTCTGGAGGGCGGTCGACTGGACGGCCAGCACAGTGTGCATTCTAAGCGGCTGCCTGGCCAGCCTGAAATTCAATAGGGATCGGCTGGAGAAGAGCGCCGGAGCGGGCTTTTCCACGGCCACGGAGATAGCCGACTCGCTGGTGAGGATCACCGGCATGCCTTTCCGCACGGCGCACAGTATCGTGGGCCGGATTGCCGCCGGGGGATGTAGTCCCCAGCTGGATGATGTTGACCGCATCGCCCTGGAGATTGCTGGCTTTAAAGCCAGCGAGAGGGGCTTCGCCCAGCATGATCTGGAGAAAGCTCTCGATCCCAGGAGCAATGTGGCTGTACGGGCCAATACGGGAGGGCCCGCTCCGAAGGAGACGGAGAGGATGATAAAGGAGAGGGAGAAGGGAATAGCCGGGGCAGAGGAGCGGCTGAGGCAAAGGCGGGAGCACTCCCGCCAGGCTTTAGCAGAGCTGAAAAGCCTGAGCCGGTCCTGATGCCCAACCTTCGCATTTATAAACTAAAAGGAAGATGCGATGCTCATGAAATCCATAAGATATGAGGTCATGGCTCTGGGAGCAGCCTTCCTGGTCCTGGCCTGCATTGCCTCCGCCCAGTTCTCCTCGGACGGAACCATGGTCTATATGGGCGACCTTAGCCTGAGAGCCTCTTCTCATTGGTCCGATCAGGAGGCAGATCGCCCGCCGGCTGCCAATCTGGGTGCAGCGGCTGATAACGCCAGCCGCAATGCCACCGCATTGGGCAACCTAACCTTGAATAAGACCCTCCCGGAGGTGGGCATGCCGGTCCGGCTGGGAAGCGCTGAGCAAAAGGATGCTGCCCGGCCCTACGATAAAGGGATACTTGACCTTTCAGCCTATGCCAAAGATAGGTCGAATGGCAGCCTGACCGGATATACCAATATCATGTACCCGATCAGTGAATCCCGGGGAAGCACCACCTCTACCTCCAGCGGGGGCGGCTGCTGCGGAGGAGGATAGGCCGAAGGAGGCCAAAATTTTTCTGTTGAATTATTATATCAATATTTTTTAGCAAAGTCCAAGAAGCTTACTGCGAGGAATTCATGGCTTTTTTAGATCAAAAGGGACATGGAAATGATCGATCTGCTGTGGAGGCCAAATCTGATGCAGCCGTTAATATCATCTGCGCCTATAATGTCAACCTGGATGCCGTATGCAATCTCCGAGCCGAAGAGCTCTCCTCTCTCTTGTCCCCTGATCTCTTATCTGATGATATCGAGTTGAAGGGCACCATTGCCAGCATGGAGGATCTCCTCTCTTCATTGCTCTATTGCATGAGAGAGGGCTCCGGAGCCGAGATCCTCTTGGATAGCCCTCAACTGGCCCGCCGGATAGAGGCATCCATCTCCTGGAGCAGTCGCCTGGGAGGAAATGCGGCGATAATGGCCAATCTCCTGGCCGATCTGGGCGCAATGCCCCTTCTCAATGATCCGGCTATCGGCTCCAGGCTGGCGGAGATGCTCCATCCTGGGGTGCGATTGCCGCTCGAAGGCGCTCTGCCCGGGCGGGAGAATATGGGCAGGTTCGGGAGGGAGTGCGATCAGGAGCCGGTCCATTTCGTATTCCAGTTTAAAAGAGGAGAGGTGATGCTGTTTGGCCGGGAGAGGTTCATTGTGCCTCAGGACAACCGTTTTATCGCCAGCTACGATCCCATCAACACCCGCCTCCAGTCCAGCTGGAATTTCGATAGATATTGCCTGGAGAACATCTCCGATTTCCAGGGAGCGCTCATCACAGGCTTCCATCTGCTCCCCCTGCCAGGATATCGGGAGGTTCTGCGGGAGAAGATGGATCAGTTGATCTCCTGGAAGAAGAGGAATGCAGATCTGTTCATTCACCTGGAGTTGGGATCCTTTCAGAGCCCGGAGATACTCTCTTTCCTTCTGGATCTCATCCCCCGGCTTCCCATAGATAGCCTGGGTATGAATGAGGATGAGCTGGCTGGAGCGGCAGAAATATTGGGGCTATCTTCAGCAATAAATCCGCCTGGATCCTGGCAGGAGAGAATATTTGCTGCTCGGTGCCTGCAGGATAAAACCGGCATCTTCAGAGTTGCGGTTCATACCAGAGATTACATCTTCAGCATCATAAAAGAAGGCATCATCTCGGCTCAGGATGAGCTCTCGGCTTTAAATAGCGGAGTTGATGCTGCTGCATCCCTTGCCGCCTTCGGCTCGCCTAGGGCAGGCCCTCCTCCCCAGTTCAATGAGAAGGGCCTGGAGGCTGCAGCAGATCTGTGCCGCCTGGGAGCAGCCAGCCCAGGCAGAGGGGCCATGCTCTGCTTGGGCGGCAGGATTGTCTCACTAGCTCCGGCGCGGCAGGTCAGCCATCCCCAGATAACCGTCGGCCTGGGCGATACAGCCACGGCGTCTATATTTCTGCGGGAGGTCGAGGCCATCAAGAGAAATGCCGGTGAGCTCTGACCGCCTCGACCGGCTCCATTTCCAGGAGATGGCCTCCAGCCAATTTTTTTATTCTCTCTGCCAGAAGGCCAGGAGCAATTCTGATCCGCTCTCCTCCATGAAAGATCCTTTCCATAACCAGCCTGCCCACCACATCGTCGTGGCCTGGCTCGACCCGAAAGATGATGCTTCCCTCCATTATGCACCTGCCGCCTCCCAGATGATCCAGGTCGCCATCCACCATCCCCATCACAACAATGCCCAGCCGGGATAGGATATCGGCGGCAATGGCCGTGGTATCATCTCCCACGCTGACCACTACACCGGCCTCACG
>JAGOLL010000033.1 GCA_017994055.1 Methanothrix sp. | reverse complement strand
TTTGATTTCATCATCTGATGGTATGGTTCATTCTTAGCCTTCCTTGCCATAATACCCTCCCTAAAATATTCCCTTCGGAGGAGATTATAACACAATCCATTATTAATACTTATAGGACACTAAGAAATTTTGCGCAGCGTAAACGAGAATGTAATATTGTTCTAAATGAGGATATCCATTTTTTGTATCCGGTTTCTTTACGGGTATCCAATTATGTGCCGACATGCCTTTTACATCGACTGAGAAACTCTCTCCACTTGGGCTTTGAACGAGTAGATCCACAAACGTGGCATTCCCATGTGTGATGGTAACCAGATATCCTCTGCGAGTCAGTTCTCCCGCAGCAAAAAATGTGCTCATCCATTGAGTTCTATACTTTCGCGATTGGGAGAGCATATATTTTGATCATCTCACTAATATAAGTCTCTTCTGACTGAGCTATCGCTAGCAATTAACATGCTAATAGTTCGAATCTTCTGCAAGTGATTCGGCAGTCAGTCTCTCCAAACCATCAATAATCTGATCATCGGTTAGATCTTCTTCAGAATTGGAATCTAAGCCAGGTCGTCTCATCCCATCGCCGCCCCTCCCTTCGCCCCACCAACATCGTCCACCCCGCAGGCGGCGATCTTCTCCGCCAGCTTGGCTAGCACATCCTTTCTCATGCCCCCCACGAACTTGATCGAACCCACGACAAGGTGCCCGCCTGGGGGAGCGAGTCGCTTTAAAAATCATCACCATCCTTTTTATCAGCCTCAATTTCATCCCCGCCATTCCGATTGGCGAGCCAGTTCCCGGCAGAATGCCAGTCCTTCATTGGTCAGCTCATAAGTCATCTCGCCCCGTGTAGGATGCATTCTCACATACCCCTCGCGGACCAATTCACGCAGGGCCTTCTTAACCAGACGCCCTCCATCGGGAATTCTCCTAGCGAATGATCTCTCAGCAACATGGGCGGACTTGCTGGTCTTTTTGGCCTTGCATATGCTGATCAGAACCGCAGCCTCAAGTCCATCCCTAGCGATCATTCATGAGCAAGATATCTTGGAATGGTATAAACGTTTTGTCTTTCATCAGGAGATATATTGCTATTTCAGAAGATATCTCGGAACGTTTATATAATCAATAACCGCATAATGAACTGATGCTTTCCAAGACCATACAGGCTGTTCGAAAGAGGGAGGAGCTGGCAGAGGATGTGGACTGGGAGCTTTGCAAATGGATCGAAAGGAATCCCGGCCTGAATATTTATGCCCTGGCCAAGTCCATCGGCTGGTCGCACGGCAAGGTTTACTCTTCGGTGAAACGCCTGGAAGCTGATGGTTTGGTGAACGTGGAGAAGGTGATCGTAAACGGGCGATCCGCTTCCATTGTCACCTACCGAAGGCTAGAGGAGTTCTTCACCCCGGAGGAATTAGAAGAGATGCAAGAGCCGGGATATTTTGATGAGATCGAAGAAATCCTGAAAAAAGCGCCATCCTGAAACAAACGCCCCAAAAAACTGCGGCGAGACCATTCGCAGATAAGAAAGAAACGAGGCCCTCACCCCATCCCCGCTACTCCCTTCGCCCCACCAACATCGTCCACCCCGCAGGCGGCGATCTTCTCCGCCAGCTTGGCCAGCACATCCTTTCTCATGCCCCCCACGAACTTGATCGAACCGACAACAAGGTGCCCGCCTCCCGAAACCCCGCCGTTGGGAATCTCCTCCATCAGCTCCTTGACCATCTGGGGGATGTTCATCCGCACCGCCCGGCTCCTCAGCACGGCAAAGTCCGGGCCGTAGCCGATGGTCACCACCGGCTTTCCCTCAAACTTCTTGCACAGCCGGTCGTGCACCTCGCCGGAGGTCTTGCCGGGCGGGGGGAAGGTGAACTTGTGGGCGAAGTTCTCCACATCCAGCACATTCATGATGATGCCGTTGGGCAGCTTTGTGCTCTTGACATTGCCCATGCTGGCTCGCAGCTGTTCGTCAATGGCGGCATTGGCCTGCTCGCATAAGAGATCCACAATCCTGCGGTGCCGGTCCAGCCGGCCCAGGCATAAAATGTCATTGATCAGGCCGCGGCCCTCATTGAAGCGCAGCCAGAAGGCCTCATAGTCCAGAGCCAGAGCGACCTTCTTCAGGTCCTCCCGCCCGTACTTGTCCTCCACCAGCTTGATGTATAAAGCCGCCTCGGGGGCCTCGCTCCTGTCCCCCACGGCGGATACGGCGGGAAAGTGCCTTATCTTCTCCTCTACTCCGGGATGGATCATGCGGGCGATCTCTGTGGCCAGCATGCCTGTGGTCAGGCCGAAGTCGCCTCCCTGATGGGCGGGATTGACATGGGCGATGAGAAACTGGTCCACGATCTTGTGGGGATGATGGTGGTCGACCACCAGCATCTCCATTCCGTAGACCTGAGCCTGGCGCATGGCCGGAACATCCTCCTCCGTGGAGCCGTTGTCCATCAAGACAATGAGCGGCATCTTCTGGCCGTGCCTGGTCTGGTCCTCAAGAGCATAGGTCAGATCCTTGGTCACATCCTCCAGCTCATAGAAGGGAGCCTTGCTGGGGGCGCGGCGGTAATTGTAGTACTCCGCATCCGGACCCCCCACCTCCTTGATCAGAGGCAGGATGGCGTTTTCAATGGCCACAGCGGCGGTTATCCCGTCCGCATCGGCATGATGGCGCACCACAATGGGCTGGGACTTGAGAACCGCCCGGCGGATCTCCTTGGCCACCTGCTTCATGGCCGGGAGAAGCCGGGTCATGACCTCGCTTTGCACCAGAAACTGCGTCGCCGAGGGCTCGGCCCGCCGGTCGATGGCCTGCTCGATCTCGTCTTTAACCGCTGAGGCCTCGCCCCCCCAGAGCCGCTTTATGGACTTGATCTCCACCTGGATCTGGTTGTTGCGCAAACTGACCTCGCCTATGACCCGCACAATCATCTCGCTGTCTATCTCCGGATGGGCCCGGACCCCGGCCCTCTCGAAGGCGGCGCAGAAGACCAGGCCGCTGTCATCGGCCACGGTGAAGATGGTGGGCCCTCCCGTCTGCTTGACCTGGATCACCTCTCCCTTGATCATGATCTGCTTGCCCACCATCTTTGTCAGTTCGGAGGCCCGGTAGAGAGGCAGCTCTTTTTCCACCTCCACAGTGTTGTACTCCTTCAGCTCCGCCGGCTCCAGCTCGATGTTGCCGTTGGGCAGGATGTTTCGCACCGTCACAAATAGGGTGTCTCCCACCTCGGGACGGCTCTTGAGGTACTTGTTATGGGCCAGGCCCCGCACACACTCTGAGAGGTCCACAAAGGCCCCGAAGTTGGCCAGGCCATTGACCCGGCCCTGATAGATCTCCCCGATGGCTATGTCCTTGGAGTCGCAGGCCGGATCCAGGATATGCACCAGGGGCTTCTTGGCGCAGCGCTCGCACAGCTCCTTCTTGTCCGAGAGCTTTGCCCCGCAGACAACGCAAAGGTACTCCCGTCCCAGGCCACCGCAGGCAGGGCAGCCATCGGTCACCGGCATCTTGCCCGTGCCGTGGCAGATGCTGCATTTTGTCGAGCCGCTCTCCAGGAGTTCCTTCATCTCTCCTTCCGAGGCCTCACCCAGGGATATGGACCCTATCTTTCCGCTGCCATCGCAGTTGGGACAGGGCTTGTCTCCCACCACCAAAAAGCCCCTTCCCTGGCATCTCTCGCACAGATTCATCGTGGGAAGTGACGCATCACTTGAATTTAGCTATTTTGCAGGACTGAAGACCGCCCAGCCGACGCATCGACCTGATTAAGGCTAAATAATATGTATGCCCTCCCCCGGCCATGCGAGTCGTGGTTTTGCGCATCGGCCACAGGCCGGAGAGGGATAAGAGGATCACCACCCATGTGGGCCTGGTAGCCCGGGCCTTTGGAGCCAGTGAGATGCTCCTTACCGGTCGCGATGCCCATATCGAGGAGAGCCTGGCCGATGCAGCCCGCCGCTGGGGAGGCAGCTTCACCCTCCACTCTGGCGTATCCTGGAAGGGAGAGGTCATGCGCTGGAAAGAGGCGGGCGGAGCAGTGGTCCACCTGACCATGTATGGAACCAATCTGCCCGATGTAATCGACGAGATCAGCCATTGCGAAAGAGATCTGTTGGTGGCAGTGGGCGCAGAGAAGGTTCCGGCGGAGATGTATCAGCTGGCGGACTGGAATGTGGCAGTGGGAAACCAGCCACACTCCGAGGTGGCGGCTTTAGCCGTATTCCTTGACCGGCTTTTTTTGGGGCGGGAGCTGGAAGAGGACTTTGCCGGGTGGCTGAAGATAGTGCCTTCGGCCCGAAGCAAGAAGGTCCTTTACCCCGAGCATCCGAACGATTCTAATTATCCTGGCGGCAAAGGGTCAGAAGAGATCGGTCCATGAAAATCCTGGTTGCCGGCATCAATATCAGGCACATAGCCGCCTCCGCCAGCCGGGCCGGGCATGTGGTTTATGCCGCTGACTGCTACCGCGACCGGGATCTCTCTTTATGGGCTAGAGAGACGATCAGGCTGCCGCGGCTGGGGCCGGAGAAGTGCCTGTCCCGTCTGGTGGAGAAGTACCGGCCAGATGCCGTGGTTCTTGGGCCGGGGCTGGAGGAGGCCAGGGTGCAGGGCGCGCCGGTGCTCAACAATCCCCCGGAAAAGACCTCTCAGGTATCGGATAAGCTCTGGCTGGCAGGCTGGCTGGAGAGGGAGGGCTATCCCTACATCCGCACAGAGCCGTCTCCTGAGGGCATGCCCTATCCCTTCCTTGTCAAGCCCCGCCGGGGGGCAGGAGGAATGGGATGCCGTGTGGTCAGGTCCCCGGAGGATCTGGAGTGGCAGGATGGCCTCATTGCCCAGAAGCTGGTATCGGGCTGCCCCGCCAGCGTCTCGGTGATCGGAAACGGCAGCGAGGCCCGGTCCATAGCGCTCAACGAGCAGCTGATCGGCCTCTCCTGGGCCGGGGCCAGAGGCTATCGCTACAGTGGTAACATCACCCCCTTAGAGGCACCGCAGAGGCAAATGGCTGATATGGCGGCAATGGCCGAGGAAATAATCGCGGGCCTGGGGCTCGTGGGAAGCAATGGCGTGGATTTCCTGCTTGGGGGGAAGGGGCCGGTTCCCGTGGAGGTCAACAGCCGCTTCCAGGGCAGCCTGGACAGCGTGGAGTTGTCCTGCGGTGTCAACGTCTTCCAGGCTCATTTGCAGTCCTTTTCCGGTCGGCTCCCGGCCCCATCCAGGACGCCTCTTTGCACGGCAGGCCGGGCGGTCCTTTATGCCCCCTCGCCCCTTACGATCGGCGTCGATCTGCTTTGCCGCTGGACGGCGGATGTGCCGTTGGTGGGATCGCGAATAGAGTCCGATGATCCCGTCCTCTCCATAAACTCCCGGGGCACCGGTCGAGAGGAGGTTTTATCCTGCCTTAAGGCCAGGGCGGCAAAGCTGGGAAGGTTGCTCAAAACAGAATGGGGATAACGATCTTGGCCAAATGATCCGTACGGGATATTCGGCCTGTCTTCTTGCTCCAGACTACCAGGATATTACCCGATAGACCCAGTTGGCGACCAGCGTCCAGAGCTTGACATATCCTGAGCCCTTCTCCAGCTTCTCTTTATCCTTTTCGCTATACCTGACCTTGTCCTTCATCCATGAGTCCATGAACCAGGATGGTTTGCCGATGGAATTTAACAATTCCGGTCTTTCAAATGTCACTCCCCCCGGCAGGCCCGGAACAAGAGCCAACAGGAATGGCCGTTCCGTCGTCGATATAAATATCTGCTGCTCGATAAAGGTAATATATCATAAGCGGGAAGATGAGAGAAGAGAATGATGCAGGGGATGAAATGAAGTCACCGGAGAGAATCACCATAGCCTTGGACGATGAGACAGCGGGCCTGTTCAAGAAGATGAAGCAAGACATGGGATTGTCTCAGAGCGAACTGATGCGGGAGTCGCTGAAGTTCTTCGCCAAGCATAAGATGCTCTTTGAGTCCTCAGAGGACAAGAAGGTCTACACCCACACCGAGATGCTCTCCGCCGGCGAGCACGTGATCCTGGATATAGACCACTGGATACTGTTTCTGAACTTCATCGAAACCCATCCGGAAAAGGAGAGATTCTGGAGCCTGCATAAAGAGGTCTGCCGGGCCCATGCCGAGCAGTTCAAGCACAAGCTATTCAATGCCGAGAGCATCCTCAAGAGGCTGGAGATCTGCAATCTGTTCAACATGAGCAAGACCGGCAAGAACGAGTTCACCCTCATCTTCGGCTCGGATGCGCCCAAGAAGTTCGTGCGAATTGAACTGGAGGAGATCTTTGCCGGAATGGGCTTTATAGTTGAGATCAAGGAAGACTTCTCCAAGCTGAGGATCAAGGTAGTCCACGATCTTTAAATCTGCCTTTGTTAACCATGAGCCAGACTGCACCGGACACCGGCCTCCTGAATTTGATGCGGGATTCCATGGCCAGAAAGGAGGAAGAGCTTAGCGAGGAGCTGGGCAGCAAATACGGCGTTCCGCCGGAGGAGGTTGCCGATGTGGTTCGATCATTTTTAAAGGACTCCTATGGCCCGGCCATGAACCTGGTGGAGGAGCTTGCCACAAAAGGCAGCCCTCTGCTCCTCTTCATCGGCAAGAAGAATTGCGCCGTCTGCTGCAGATGCAAGCCCGTTATTGAGGATTTTTTGTCCAGGCACGACGAGCTGGAAATGGTTGCCCTCGATTATTCTCAGCCGGAGGGCCTGCTCTATCATATTATAGTCAACCAGGGAGCAGGAATGCTTCCTTTAGTCGCCTTCATCCTCCAGGGGCAGTTGCGGCTTTCTTTTACCGGGGAGTGCTCTGCCCTTTCTGATTATGAAAGATGCTACAGCGATATCCTCTCCGAATGCAGCCAAAATATATATGCTAACTGAGAGCACAAATCTGCGGCGAGGATGATTATGACTTTGATTGTGCTCAATTTCAAGACCTATCGCGAATCGACCGGCCCGGAGGCTCTTGCTCTGGCCCGGATCTGCCAGGAGATGGCTCTCGAGCATTCCCTGGAGATGGTGGTGGTGCCTCAGGTGGCGGATATCTCTACCATAGCTGCCGCGGTATCGATACCGGTGTTCTCCCAGCATGTGGACGGGGTGGGATATGGCGGCTTTACCGGACACATAACTGCAGCCTCATTAAAGGCGTCGGGAGCGGCGGGGTCCTTGATCAACCATTCCGAGCGACGGCTCAGGCTGGCGGAGATCGAGGCTTCCATCGCTGCCTGTCGCCAGGCGGGCCTGAAGAGCATCGTCTGCACCAACAATGTGGCCACCACCCGCGCCGCAGCGGCAATGGGGCCTGATTATGTGGCCATAGAGCCGCCTGAGCTTATAGGCAGCGGCATACCCGTCTCCAAGTCCGACCCGGAGATAGTGGCAAACTCGGTGAAAGCGGTCAAGAGAATAGCTCCGGACGTTGGTGTGTTATGCGGGGCGGGAATAACCCATGGGGAAGATCTGAAAGCTGCCCTGGATCTGGGCTCTCAAGGCGTGCTATTAGCCTCTGGAATCATCAAGGCCAAGGATCAGAGAAAAGCTCTGCAAGATCTGGTGGCTGGAGCGCGCTGATGATTGCAGTTCATGTTCGGGTCTCGGGACGGGTGCAGGGCGTATATTACCGGGCTTTTACCCAGGAGAGGGCTATATCTCTGGGGGTGAAAGGATGGGTTAGAAATGTTCCAGGCGGCGGGGTGGAGGCAGTGCTGGAGGGAGAGAGAAAGCAGGTAGGTGAGCTGCTCAAATCCATGAAGTCAGGACCCACCGGATCCCTTGTCCTGGGGATGGAGTTGTCCGAGCTACAAGCCAAGGGTTACGAGGATTTCGAGATCGAATACTAGAGTGGATGTGTTTTTCATGCTTACCGTCAACAGATACAAATGCTGCTACTGTGGTGCCTGTGTCGGAGTCTGCCCGACCTGTGCCCTGGAGCTGGTGGAGACCTGGCTGGAGGTCTCAACAGAGTGCAAGGAGTGTGGCCTTTGCGCCAAGATCTGTCCCGTAGGGGCCCTGGAGGTGAGGGCATGAAGTGCGACCTGGTGGTGGTGGGCGGCGGCCCGGGCGGCTCCATGGCAGCAAGGGCAGCAGCGTCCGCGGGACTTGATGTAGTTATGCTGGAGAAGCGCCAGGAGATAGGCGATCCGGTTCGCTGCGCGGAAGGGGTGAGCAAGAGATCGCTGCACAAAATGGTCCAGCCTGAGCCGGAGTGGATATCCTCCGAGGTAAAAGGTGCCAGGCTCTATGCCCCGGACGGAAACAGCATCGTCATGTCCGAGGACAGGAGCGGCGGTGAGGTGGGCTACGTCCTGGAGAGAAAGGTCTTCGATCGGGGGCTGGCCATGCTGGCCGCCCAGGCCGGGGCCAGGGTCATGGTCAAGACCAGAGCATTGGGGCTGCTCAAGAAGGAGGGAGCCATCTGCGGTGTCTCCGCCATGCGCATAGGCGAGCCTTTGCAGATTGAGGCTCCTCTGGTCATCGGAGCAGATGGTGTAGAGTCCAAGGTGGGGCGTTGGGCAGGCATAGATACCACATTGAAGCTGGATGACATTGAGTCCTGCGCCCAGTTCCTGGTGCAGGATGCATCTATCGATGACGAATACACCGAATTCTTTCTGGGAAACAGCATCGCTCCATCTGGTTACGCCTGGTCATTTCCTAAAGGAGACAAGCTGGCCAATATCGGTCTTGGGATCCAGGGCTCCCGGTCCAAGCCGGGTGAGGCGGTGCGGCTTTTGCGGCAGCTCATGAAGAGCCATTTTCCCAACGGCAGGGTGGTGGAGATGGTGGTGGGAGGCGATCCCTGCTCCGGGCCGATAGACTCCGCCATTGCCGACGGAGTGATGCTGGTGGGAGATGCCGCCCGCCAGACCGATCCGCTCACCGGCGGAGGCATACTCAATGCCATGAAGGCGGGAGTAATCGCCGGGGAGGTAGCGGCCAAAGCCATATCCGCAGGCGATTACACCCGGAAAGGCCTTCAGGAATATGAGGTACGCTGGAGAGAGGATATAGGCAAAACCCTGGCCCGCAGCTTCCAGCTCAAGGAATTCTTTGTCAAGCTCACGGACAAGGATATCAACCAGCTCATAGGCTCAATGGCTAAAGAGGACATATCCAAGATGGATCTGGGAGGAATGCTGCGGATCCTGTTCCGGCTCAATCCCAAACTGCTCTGGAGCCTGAAGAGCCTGATAATTTAGGGAGAGGAAGAGGCAGCGGATCACCAGCAATTCCTCTCCAGCATATCGATTTCTTATAACCATATTTTTAGTATGACTCAGACGAGAACGCAGCTTCCATCTGCCCTCTTAGGAAGCCTCTCCATATCGAAGAATACAGCTATCCTCTCTTTGTCCGCATCAATGGCAGTCACGCTGCTGTGGAAGATGTAACGCCTGGTTCTGCGCCCATCAGGGATCTTGAGATGATGATCTCGGCGGAGAAGAATAGCACAAGTCTCCTGTAGCGCCGGGCCGCTCTGCAGGAAGAGCAGCCCCGGCAGGTTGAGCTGATGGTGGCTGGTGGTAGGATATCTCACTCCCATCAATTCTCCCAACTCTTCGCGACTGATAGCCACTGTCTTCTCTCCGCTTCCCACGGCGATGCTGCCCTCGTCGGCACGGATCCAGTCGATATGAGTGTGAAGGGCGCTCAAGATATAGCTGTCACCCCGTCCCCTGTTCTCGGCAGGAAGGATCTCTTCCAGGTTCTTCATGAATGGTCTCAGGAGAGGACTTGTCCCGGTGAAGAGGCAGCCTGGAAGGTTTTCGATCTCGGTCCGGGCCAGCTCCCGAAGA
Organism: Methanothrix sp.; assembly: GCA_017994055.1. GTDB lineage: Archaea > Halobacteriota > Methanosarcinia > Methanotrichales > Methanotrichaceae > Methanothrix. The sequence goes on along the minus strand of JAGOLL010000033.1, from coordinate 16,233 downwards.
TCCCTCTTCCGGATCTCGATGCATATCATAGCAATGACATTCGCTCAATGGGAAATATATCTTGTCAGGGATTCGAGCCGGAGCGCCAGTCTGAAAGCGGCTCGGAACGGTCTCAAAATCCGGCCCCCTGGTCCCCCAGGCATCTATGCCTGCCCAGCGCCGCTACCCTGAGCAACCTGAGGTCAGGCCAGAGCAATACGGCCCTTTAAATGCAAAAGGATCTATTAAAAAATAATTTTTGTTTAATATATTGTTATTCTCCTTAAATTAATTATATCGACATATAGGCGGATATGACGGCAAATTGGCTGGGAAAAGCATAGCTCTTCTGGATGGCGCGCATCCGGCTTTAAGAAATTATAAGAATTATAAATACCTAACACAATGCATTTAACCTGTGCAGGTCACCCAAATGTAAATGGCAACTGCATTAAAAGTTATTATCTAAAGTATTAGTCTAATTAAGTATAATTAAAAGAGATTCCCTTTCAAAACAAATTATTTATATCATTAGGTAATTCTGCCATGAAAAATATGGTGACAATTATGAGGGAATCCACGGTAAAGATTCTAGACGATAAGGATATGGAATTTGTGGAGACACTAAGATCTTTGAGTGTTCCTCGCAATGTGGCAACGCTCATCACCTTTCTGGCCAATGTGGATGAGGCATCCTCTCGAGAGATAGAGATGGGCTCAGACCTCAGACAGCCTGAGGTCAGCATTGCCATGCGCACCCTGCGCGACAACAACTGGATAGAAGAGAAGGAGATCAAACGCGAGGGCAAAGGCAGACCAATGAAGGTCTACTCTTTGAAAGCCGGGATAGATGACGTCATCAAGCACTTCGAGGAGGAGAAGCTGAACGAGTCTGCCCAGGCCATGGAGAGCATTCAGAGGCTAAAGCAACTCATATCCACCTGAAGATCAGATGGAGGTGGCTAAGAACAGCTCAGGATTATCATTGGAGGTGGCTGCTGAGCACCTCCACCTCGATTTTAGCTGCAATATTTCTGCCCAGGGATATCTTCATTCCATCCACCTCAATTACCACCGGCCCTCCGAAGGGATGGTTGGTGATCTTGCGAATTAGCCTGCCCTTACGTATGCCCATGGACTCGAATCTCTTTCCCCAATCCACATCGCCATAAATGGCTTTGACTTCCAGCGTCTCATTGCAGGGAGCCCTGGACAGCTCAATGTACCTCATCTCTGTTCGATCTGCTCCATAGTTATTGGACCTTTCAATTGCTCTCAAGCTTTAGCAGTAGATCCGTCTACAATTGAAAGGAATCCCTGGGCGGATCTATGATATTTTGATGACCTGGCCGCTTGAGCCAGCAGTTCTGCGAGAGCAGATCCTCTCCCCGGATAAACCTTGCGCAAAACGCCAATTATAGAAATATATCAGTCAGATTCTGACATTGACTCCTTTCTCCTTGAGATAGGATTTCACCGATCCGATGCTCCACTCGCCGAAATGAAAGATGCTGGCTGCCAATGCTGCCGATGCATCAGTCTTGCGGAAGACCTCCAGCATGTGATCCGGGCTGGCGCAGCCTCCCGATGCGATCACCGGAGCATTCACGCTCTTTACCACCGCATCGGTAAGGGGAATATCGAACCCGTCGTAGGTTCCGTCCCGGTCCATGCTGGTGAGCAGAATCTCCCCTGCCCCCAAGGAGACAGCTCTCTTGGCCCAAGCCAGGGCATCGATGCCTGTAAACTGCCTGCCTCCGTAGTAGGAGCACTCAAACCAGCAGGGTCCCTCTTCGGTATGGACCACCTCTCTGCCTTCTTCCAGACTATAGCGCCTCTTAGCGTCGATTGCCAGGACAACAGCCTGGTTTCCGTACTGCTCTGCGATCTCCTCTATCAACTGGGGGCGCTTGAGAGCGGAGGTGTTCAGAGTGATCTTGTCCGCTCCGGCATTGAAGACCTCTCTGGCCTGATCCAGGCTGCTTATGCCCCCGCCCACAGCCAGGGGAACGAAAACAGAGCGGGATGTCTTCTTGATCACCTCGGTCATGGTCTCCCGCCGATCAGAAGAGGCGGTTATATCCAGGAAGACTATCTCATCCGCACCATCCTGATAGTACTGTTCAGCCAGCTCCCAGGGAATTCCTGCATATCTGATCTGCTTGAACTCGATTCCCTTCACCACCCTGCCACCGGGCACAGCCAGGTCGCAGTCCAGGCAGGGAATTATCCTTCTGGCTAACATCTCGATGCCCTCACAAAGTTCTTCAGTATCTGCAGCCCCTTGAGGCCGGACTTTTCCGGATGAAACTGGGTGGCAAAGAGGTTGTCCTTGCAGATGGCGGCTGTGACCTGCACTCCGTGCTCGGTGGTGGCGGCTATGACCGAGTCCTCCTCAGGCCGGCCATAGTAGGAGTGCACAAAGTAGAACATATCGCCATCTGAAATCCCATCCAGCATCTCCGACCGCCGCTGTATGGAGAGGCTGTTCCAGCCCATCTGGGGGATCATCACCCCTTCCGGCAGGCGCACCACCTTTCCTTTGATCCAGCCCAATCCGGGGGCACCGGGGCTCTCTTCACTCTCCTGAAAGAGGACCTGCATGCCCACGCAGATGCCTAGCATGGGCACACCTTCCTGGAGGCGTTGCAGCAGGCTTTCTGAGAAGCGGGAGAGCTGGCTCATGCAGCTTCCAAAGGCCCCCACTCCCGGAACCACTATTGCCTTTGCCCCATTCAGATCCTCCGGATCTCGGGCCAATCTCGGATCTCCGCCCACATGATCCAGGGCATTGTATATGGAAAACAGGTTTCCCATACCGTAGTTGACTATGGCAACCGTCATCTCTTGCCTTCTCCTTCTTCCGGATCGATTACATCATTTAATTTCTGTCCTTGAGCCATGCCAAGGCAAATCCGTCCATTCTGAGCCTGAATTTCAGATTATTAAATTGGCACGTTTCTGGTCGGCCTACCGGAAAAGCTTTTCCTTTGATTTCATTCATAAAAGTTATGTTTATTTAGGGATATTTATGAACCCGCCATCCACAATATCCGGGCATGGAAAAGGCCTCAGGTATTCTTTTTTGCTCAGGCATATCGGCCAAGTCCAAGCCTCTGCGAATCCTGCTTTTGAAAAAACATATAGATTGCCGATAATTTAAAAATTAATTATTAAGTTCATTTATGATCTCTTATGAAAACGTGATATGTAAATTGCATTTGAATTCGAATAAGACCTTGTAGATATATATCTATTACAAAATTAATTTATAGATAATACTTAAATATACCAACAAGACATTTCCGGCCTTCCTTTTTACTTATAAATCTAACTCAAAATTGTTATATAGGCAGTATGGTACTCTGCATCCACCAGTCAAACATAAAGATTTGGGTAGAATGGAGATGCGTTTAATGTCCAAGCCTAATCCCTTTGAGATAGCCCAAAAGCAACTTGACGATTGCGCCAAGATTCTGAACCTCGATGCCGGAGTGCATGAGTTTCTGCGCCACCCCAGAAGAGAGTACCATTTTTCCATACCGGTAAGAATGGATGATGGCAGCATGAAGGTCTTCCAGGGATACAGAGTTCAGTATAATGATGCCCTCGGCCCCTGCAAGGGCGGCATAAGGTACCATCCCGATGAGACCATAGACACGGTGCGGGCTCTCTCCGCCTGGATGACCTGGAAGACATCGCTTCTGGGCCTGCCCCTTGGCGGAGGCAAGGGCGGGGTCATATGCAATCCCAAGGAGATGTCCAGCGGCGAGTTGGAGAGGCTGTGCCGTGGCTATATCGACATGATCTGGCAGAACATCGGCCCGGATAAGGATGTACCTGCGCCTGATGTCTATACCACACCCCAGATGATGGCCTGGATGATGGATGAGTTCTCAAAGTTGACCGGATCCAACAACTTCGGCTGCATCACCGGCAAGCCCCTCTGCGTGGGTGGCTCCTGCGGCAGGGGCGATGCCACTGCCAGAGGCGGAATGTATGCTTTGCGTGAAGCGGCTCGTGAGTTCAACATCGACCTGTCCAAAGCCACCTTTGCCATCCAAGGATACGGCAATGCCGGCAGCTTTGCTCACAGCCTGGCCAAGGAGCTTTTCGGCGGCAAGGTCGTGGCAGTTAGCGACTCCAAGGGTGGGGTATTCAATGCCTCTGGCATTGATTCCGACGAGGCGGCAAGGGTCAAGGCCGAGACATCCAGCGTGGCCAACATTCCCGGAGGCAAGAAGATCAGCAATGAGGAGCTTCTGGAGCTGGATGTGGACATTCTCATAGCTGCCGCTCTGGAGAATGTTATCACCAAGGATAATGCCGGGCGGGTAAAGGCCAAGATCATCGTGGAGCTGGCAAATGGTCCCACCACACCCGAAGCGGACGAGATACTCTTCAAGAACAAGGTGCATGTCATACCCGACTTCCTGGCCAATGCCGGCGGCGTTACCGTATCCTACTTCGAGATGGTGCAGAACATCATGCGCTACTGCTGGTCCTTCGATGAGGTCTATGCAAAGCTGGATGAGCGGATGACCATGGCCTACCAGGGCGTGCTGGCCGCCTCCAAGAAGTACAACATCAACATGCGTCAGGCAGCCTACACCGTGGCCGTGGCTAGGGTTGTGGATGCAATGAAGACCCGAGGCTGGGTTTAGACAGAATTACCGATCGTTCCAAAACCACAAGCAGAGGTGCTCTGCGCTCCCTCCCAGGCTGATGCCCGGCATTGGAGATCGCAGAGCATTTTTGATTTTTTTATTATTAAAATTATTATATTTTGCTCTTTCCCGATCTATGTGAATAGCTATTAAAACCGGAAATTCCAATTGAGATCGATTTCAGGTGATAGATGATGGAAGAAGACTTCAAGAAGGCGGCCGAGTTTCACGGCCACGTCTGTCCCGGTCTAGCCATGGGCTACCGGGTGGCCCGCTATGTAAAAACGCATTATCCCCGATCCGAGGATGAGGAGCTGGTATGCATCGCCGAGAACAAGTCATGCAGCGTGGATGCGGTTCAATACCTCTTGGGCTGCACGGCGGGAAAGGGCAATCTGATTGTAATTGACAACGGAAAGCAAGCTTTTACCTTCTACTCCCGAGACCAGGGGAAGGCAATGCGCATTTATTTCAAGGGAGATGTCTTTGCCGGGATGGATGCCATGCGCCAGAAGATGGCATCAGGAGATCTCACTCCTGCCGAGAAGAAGGAGATGGAGGCGATGCGCTCCCGGATCATGGAGCAGATACTGGCTGGAAAGGACGAGGATCTTTTGGATGTGAAAGAAGAAGAGATCCCGGCTCCGGACAAAGCCAGGATATATCCCTCTCTGGTCTGCCAGGAGTGCGGGGAGAGGTTCATGGAGATCATGGGCCGGACGGCGAATGGAAAGGTGCTCTGCAAGGAGTGCTTTGCGAGACTGATCTGCTAAAAGCCGGATGTAAAGCCACTAAGCCATTCAGCGTCTGAGGTGCAGCTTGCCAGAGCAGCCCATCTGCATTCCTGTCTGCTCTTCTTCCTTTAGCATTTTTTCCTATTAACGGCATGGCTCAGCCTTACTCCAAATCTTCGCCTGCACCCTTTCCTTGCTCATCCGCTCTGAACGCCTCGTGAAAGGCCACGCTGCCCTGCGGAGCATGCCCCTCAAAAGACAGGCCAAAGAAGACCTCCGGCGGCACTCCCTCCAGCACCAGTCCGGGCAGGTTTTGGAATCCAAATTTTATGTAGTACTCCGGATGGCCCACCAGACAGCAGCCTCCCGCGCCCATATCCTTCAGCCGTGAAAGCCCCTCCCGGATCAGGGCCTTGCCCACCCCCTGCAGCTGCAGCTCCGGCAGCACCGATACCGGCCCCAGCCCGTACCAGTTTTGGGTCCCGTCCGAGATAGTCACAGGAGAGAAGGCGACATGGCCCACCACCCGGCCATCCAACTCTGCGACCAGCGAGACCTTAAGGGCCCCGGCGGCACGCAGAGCCTCGATGATTAACTGCTCGGTGTGATTGCTGATCTCCAGAGTCTCGAATGCGGCGGCGGTCACCTCGGCTATCGCATCTGCATCAGAGTCTCTCTCGCTCCTGATAACGATCTTTGGATTCATGCCTTTCCTGCTCCTCCTTCCTTCATGCCCGGATAGTTCAGAAAATTATTAGCTTTCAAAATTTAAAAAGGGGAGCCCCGCCTATAGCTCTCCCCACTGCATCTCCATGGCCACCACCGGCTGCTCCAGCCCGAAGCTTTTCAAGACCAGCGGGTGCAGCTCTCCAAAGCAGCCCACGCGGCTCCCCGCTGCCATCAGATCCGCGCCCCGGCCAGGCAAAAGCGCTCCGTCCTTAGAGGGAACTATCTCCGCCTCTACCCCCATCTCCCGCAGCACGGCATCGGCCAGAGACCGGATCTCGGAGAAGTTGGCTCCGCTGTGGATGCTGGCTGCGGCCAGATTCATGCGCGTCTTTCTCTCCAGCACCACATCTCCTGCGGCAAAGATTTTCTGGGGCAGGGGATGGTGCTGGTTTAAGGCGAAGATCTCCAGCAGGCTGGAGAGTAGCGACGTTCTCAGAATGGTGTGCAGCTCGCTGATGGGATGCATCACCCGCACCGCGGCGAGGGCCTCCGGGGAGCTTTCCCGGCGCATCCACTGGAAATGCATCTTCTCATTGGTCAGGGTGAAGGGCATGACCTCAAGATAGCCGAGCCCGGCCAAGATCTCCCGGATCTCTCCCTTGCGGGCCTCGGAGGGGTGGGCCCGTCCCACGGTCACCGTCTGGGGCAGCCGCGCCTCCAGCCGGTCGAAGCCGTAGGCCTTGGCCGCATCCTCGAATATGTCCCAGGAATGCATGATATCCGCCCGGTAGGCCGGAGCCAGAACCTGCACCCTATCGCCATCCGCCCTGGCCCCAAAGCGCATCCTCTCCAGAGATGCAGCCAGCTCTCCTGAACTGAGGTCAAAGCCGATCAGCCGGTTCGCCTCGGCAGTGCTCACGGTCCAGGAGGAGGGCTCCAGGTTGGGGGAGAAAAAGTCGCCCTCCTTCCTTTGGACCAGCACGCTCTCAATCCTGCCCCCCCGCTCCGCCAGAGAGGTGACCACGATGTTCAGGGCCTTGAAGACCATGCTGTCCATGCCCGTGACATCAATGAAGAGGTCCTCGGTATCCTCGGTGACCGAGGTCAGCTCGCCGTTGATGATGGGCGGGAAGGAGAGGACCTGATCTTTGGCATCCACTATGAGCGGGTAGCGATCGCAGCCCTGCAGAATGTGGCCATAGCCTTTGCCCTTCGGGTGCTTTTCCAGGATCTCCTTCATGCTCATCTCCTCGCTGAAATCGAGTGGCACGAAGCTCCTCTCCGGGCTTTCTCCGAAGTAGCGGAAGGGCGGACTGACCCGGGAGATGTCGTGAACCCCTATGGCCACCTTGCGGCGGTTCCTGCCCAGGCCCCAGTGCAGGTCCTCCTGCAGGCCCATAAGCGACTCGATGGCCTCATCGGAAAAGGAGAGCCCCCGCACCACGGCGCAGCCTATGACCGGCCGAACACCCAGCACGGACTCATCCACCTGCAAAACGATGGGCCCCTTCTCCACAGAATATTCCGCCAGCCCGGTCTCAAGGCCCAAAAAGCCCCGCATAGCCCTGGCCACCCCTTCGGCGCTGTAGAGGTCAGGGCGGTCGGGGAAGAACTCCACATCCACGTACTCCTCTTCCGCCCGCTTTCCGATATCTGCGCCCATCATGGCCAGCCGGGCCATGATCGTCTCTTTTGAGGCTCCAATCAGCCTCTCCATATCATCATAATGAATTCTTACTACAGGCATGATTGATCCTCCCTCATAGCTTGATAGAGACCGGTGTTGCTCGCAGCCATTCCAGGTCGGACTGATAAAGCAGCCGCAGATCCTTGAGCCCCAGTCGGAGCATGGCCACCCTGGAGACCCCTAGGCCCCAGGCCAGGACGGGATGCTCTATGCCGAACGGCGCTGTCACTTCTTTGCGGAAAACACCTGCTCCTCCCAGCTCCACCCAGCCCAGGCCGTCTATGAAAACCTCCGGCTCCACGGATGGCTCGGTGTAGGGGAAGTAGCCGGGCCGGAAGCGGACCTCCTCAAAGCCCATTTTGGCATAGAACTCCTTGAGAATACCCAACAGGTGGCAGAAGGTCACATCCCGGTCCATGACAATCCCCTCCAGCTGCTCGAACTCCGGGGTGTGGGTGGCGTCTATGGCCTCCCGCCGGTAGACCCGGTCTATTCCGAAGGCCTTGACCGGCGGCTCCGGATGGTCTGCCAGATACTTTATGGTCACTCCTGTGGTATGGGTGCGCAGCACCTCCTGGCAGGCCACCTCCGGACTCCAGACTCCCCCCCAGCCGGTGCTCTCCGCACCACGCCCGCACTCGTGCATCTCTTTGACTCGGGTATAGTCGGGGATCTCCGCCCGGCTGTCCAGGTAAAAGGTGTCTTGCATCTCCCGGGCAGGATGGTCCTGGGGCTGGAAGAGGGCATCGAAGTTCCAGAAGCCGGACTGGACTATCTGGCCCTTGATCTCCACAAAGCCCATCTCCAGCATGATCTCCCGCATGAAGTCGATGAGCCTCTGGTAGGGGTGCCTCTTGCCGGGGTAGATCTTGTCTGCGTCCAGGGTGACGTCGTAGGGACGGATCGAATACAACTTACCATCTCGTTTTACGTAGTTATCAGCCAGCTCACCCCTTAGCTCAACGCCCCACTGCCCATTTTTTATAATGTCAGAAGTTATCTTATCTATGACACCGTCGACTGTTATCCCTGCGAATTTAGATGATACAGTTCTTTCAGTTTCCTTTTTCCTAAGAATTCCAGCCTCTGTTATCTCGTAGTGCCACTGCTTGTTCTTGGAGAAGGAGACCAAGCCCCTTCCCTTCAGATCAGAAAGGATCTTATTATCGAGCCCAATGCTGCTCTTCGGCCCTGCCAGCAGACTCTCCAGCATATCCTCATCTTCACCCTTCGGAGCAGGGCTCGTCGGCCTGATCATCCCCTTATCTATTGCTGCCCAGCCCTTCTTGCGAAGCCAGCCCAGTCCAATCTTATGGGCGGGATCCTTCAGCTCGGACATGGGCTTGCCCGAGCCTATGAAAGATAGCAGGGCCCTCTCCGGCAGCCCTTCTTCAGCATACTTCCTGCCTTCATCAGTGAGAGTGACCGACTCCTCAACTGATTTTGTGACCGAAATGAGGCCCTCTTCTCCCAGAGCATCCGCTGATGCCCTTACCGCCTCCACCTTCATCTGGAGTCTCTCGGCGATGCTCTGAGGATCGGATAGTCCTTCAGAGATCGCCTTCAGAACCTTGAGATCATTTCCTGATAGCATTTTATCATCCCTCAATCGGGCGTTTCGGGACAGGGCTCTCCTGCCCTCTCGCCCGCTTCAAAAGAAAGAAAAGATCATCTGCCCGAAGATGCCGCAAACTAGCCTCTCCGGCTTCATTAGCCTGATTATATGATCTGCATATGAGCATTTAGCATTGCCAGGCACGGTTTTTCTGGTTAGATTGATGATTTATAAATCTGTCGAATAAGCAGGGGCCTTTGAGAGGGTACCAAGGGACGCAGAAAATAAGAGGAAGAAAGGAGAAGAGAAAAAAGAGAAAGCAGAAGAAAAATAAGAAGAAAGCAAAAAGAGATCCGGACCTTAAGATGGTGCAGAGAAGATCACTTCTTTGCCCATTCTTCGCTCTCCAGCTCCTCCAGAGCGGCCTTGACCCCATCCACCGCCATCTGGAAGTACTGCCTTCCCTTCTCCGGCGAGGCCGGCTGGGGATTGCCCATGATCCCGTTGCCCATGAGGTGGCGCACATCCTTCATGATCATAAACCGGGGCCGCCTGGGGAAATGCTTCTCCGGTCTGCCCCTGACCAGATCGGGCCGGATGACCATCATCAAGGACGTCTCCACCTCTCCGGCGTGCCCATCGTGCGGGGTTTCGACGGTGCTGAAGTCTATGAGATCAAAAAGAGACACCACGCTCACCCGGAAGTCGCGCTCCTCCACCGCCATCTGCCCCGCCTCCTCTAAAGCGGCCATATGCTGGCCACCGGCATGCCCGGTCAGAATCATCACCCGGTAAAAGCCGCTGTCGGCAAATGAGACCAGCAGATCCTTGGCGTAGGCCCTCAGAGCATCATGACCCACGGTGATGGTGCCGGGAAAGCGCCTGGTGCTGCGGCAGACGCCGTAATATAGAGGCGGGGCCAGGAAAAGCCCTTTTTCCTCCGCTACGGCTCGGGCCACCTCCATGGCCTGGACCGTATCGGTGATGGTGGGAAGGTGCGGCCCGTGCTCCTCGATCGCCCCTACCGGCAGGATCACCGTCCGGGATTCCTTCTGAGCCGCCTCGATCTCCGGCCAGCTCATCTCCTGGAGCAGCCTCATACGGTTATGACCTCGCCGGAGAGGACATAATCCTCAGGCACCTTCAGCTCCGCCTGTCTCTCGCCTACATTGAGCTGGTAGGCGCTCATGGGCTTGGTGTCGAAGTTGGTGCCGCCATCTATCGGCCCCTCGGTGGAGTAGGGCAGGACCAATGTGAACCGGCCTTGCTCATCGGTGATATTGGACTGCTGATAGAGGAAGGCCCGGTTCCTGTTGGTCATGATGGGCACCTGTGCCATCACTCTGGTCCCCGGAGCAGCACTTCCCTGCACCACCGCTCCCGGCACGTGCTCGAATGTCTTTACCAGCTTCTGGCCGCTGCTGGTCACAGCCGACTCCGACTCATGCACCAGCCGGTAATGCTGCAAGGCAGGAGTGGAGAAGGCAGGATTGGTGGGAGTCATGGCTGCGATCTCGGCCAGATCTCCGCTGCTTCTTCTCTCCTCCACAAAGGCCTCCAGTTCGGTACGGTTTGTGGTTATCTTGGGGGCCTGGGTAAGCACGGGGACAGTGACCCCCTCAGCAACCTGCCGGCCCTGATACGACAGTCCCACGCCGCTCTCTCCGGCCGTCTCGCTTCCATCAAAGAAGTACAGCCTTGCGGTTATGGTATTGAAGTAGGGCTCTCGCCAGATCTGCACCGGGACAAGTTGATCTCCCTGCTGCTGATAGACTCCGGCCACGTATCTGGAGTTAGGCATGTTGCTCCAGGCGGCCATGGCATGGAACTTGCCCACGGCCATGGGCTGGTCGATCATCACATACTTGGTGTTCATGTAGGGGCTGCGATTGAAGTCGATAGCAGCCAGCACCTCCTCCGCCCTGCTCTCGTTCTCGGCCAAAAAGAAGGGCGAAGAGCCGGAAATATTTTTGGTAGCGCTGCCTATGCCCTGCTGGAAGGGATTGGCATTGGGAAGGCGGTGTCCCACCACCTCTATGAGATGCCCGTAATCCCACCAGGACATAATTCCGTAAGCTGCATCGGGGTAGGCAAACTTGCCCTCAGCAGGCCGCTCATATTTCTCATAGAGCTCCATGCCCGGGCTCGGAGTATTATTTTGCAGCCATCTGGTGGAGGTCAGCCAGTCTGAATCAGGCCCTCCGGCGCTCCTGGCATACATTCCGCTCATGCTCAAGCTGGGGTAGATCACAATAACGAATATCAGGACTACTGCCAGGAGCAGCTTGAGCGATGTGGCTATCAATTTGTTCTGGTCCCTGATTCCAGCCAGCTCTCTCTCCAGGCTGCCCATGCCCGCCTTCTGCAGAGCCCAGACCACCAGAAATCCGGTTAGTATGGCCACATTGACCGCATAGTAATAGGTAAACCTGTTCTGGGCCAGGGTCATGATCAGAATTATGATCGACCAGGTCAAAACCAATATCTCTGCAGGCTTTTGGATCTTGGCGTTTTTGACTGCCATCACAAGAAGAGCAATAAGGGCCAATGTAAACAGGGAGAAAAGAATAGCCAAGGGCGATCCGCTCATGGCCCCCAATCCCGGAAACGAACGCAGGACATTGCCAAAGGAGAAAACACCTCCCTCGGAGAGCAATGCAGCTGCCTCGCCCACTGTAGCCGCGCCTCCGCTCTTAGCCTGAAATATGGCAAAGCCGGAAAGCAGGGGCTTGGTGAACTGGGGCAGGACAAAATAGAGCAAAGATGATCCTGCCAGAGCCAGACCGAGCAGAGATGCGGGGTAGTAATATCCTGCAAATCCCTTCTCTCTGACGAGCCGGGAGAGGATGGACAAAAATACAGCCGAAACTACCCCTATGAGCAGAATCGTGGGCTGGAAGAGGCTATAGTAATAATTGCTGAATCCGTTGGCCGAATCAACAAAGGGAAGCACAACCATAACAGCTACCAGGAAAGCAATACTGGCGATTATGCCCATATACTCCACGCTCTTGCCCCGCAAATGATCGAAGATGCTCTGAAGCATTATAAAAACCAGAATTATGCCCTCAAAGAGAAATCCGGATGCCCAGGCGTCGATGTAAAGACCCAATGCAACGCCGGTAAGGATAGAATAGATTAGAGGCTTTTTGTATCCAGACCAATCCTTCTGCAGCGCGGCAAAGCTCATGGCCTTTCCTGAATGCAGGGCCAGGATGAGAAACATCATGGTAAGAGTGCTGAAGAGTATCTCCGCCGCATGGTGATCTGTAAATCCAAGAGTGGTGCGGCTGAAGAGCTGACCGGGAAGTACGGCCACAATAAGCGCTGAGAGCAGGCCGCAGCTCTTGCCCATTAGCTCCCTTCCGATGAAGTAAACCGGAAATACCAGCAGAGCCCCCATGACCGCCGGCATCAGGGCTCCCACCATGTCCACCAGATGAGCGCTGGGATTGCCCAGGCCGAAGATATAAGAGAATACGGTTATGGCCCAGCTGAGCAGAGGTCCGAAGTGAGTGGGCGTTCCATGAGGAAAGTAGGTCATAGGATCGAAGAAGAGCCTCTGCAGGTTGATGACCGTGCCGTGGGCCAGCATCATATGGTACCAGGCATCGGTCTCGCTGCTGAAGATGACGCTGCTGCCCGAGAAGACCCGGTTCCAGGGGACAATGCCGCGCAGATAAAATGAAAATATCGCAGTCAATATCAGTGCAATGTATACATATAGGTCATTGCTCATCGAAGCCGCAGCCTTGCTCAATGCTTTGGCCTTATTCTCCAGAGAGGTGGATGAGGCACCTTTCGGCTTGGCCTCTCGGGGCTCTGCCGCAGTTTTTTTGCCGCCATCTCCCTTATCTACATTTCTCTTTGACATCACCGTCAAGAGGCAGTTCTCTCCTCATAAACGTTTTGAATCAAGCCTTCAGATCAGTTCTTGAAAAGATCTATTTTAACTCACATACCCAATATGCTTATAGCATCTCAAACATTGTTCTGGCAAAGATTCAAGGATTGATCTTTATGGAAAAGATACAGAGTGTAAAGGGTCTGGGCGGAATGCTCAACGGATTCAGGGATCTGGTAAAGGATGATAAGAAAATTGTATTCATCGGCTCTCCGGGATTTTGCACCCCATTTGCACTGTTTCTGGGCTTCCCGGTGCGAGAGAAGTCCCTGGCCTTCATGCCGGGATTGCAGATGGACCGGGCCAGGAGCATGGTGGCCACTGAATACGGTATGGAGCTGGCCGGACCGACAGATGCTCAGGCGGATGTGGTTGTGGTTATGGGGGGCATGGCCATGCCCAAGATCGGGGTAAAGACAGAGGAGATGAAGGATTTTCTGGGCAAAATGCAATACAAGAAGCTGATAGGCGTCTGCTTTATGTCCCTGTTTGAGAAATCCGGATGGTGCCAGAAGCTGCCATTCCACTATGTTATGAACGTCGATCTGGAAGGGGATATATCGGGATAATTATCAGGATAAAATCCCGTTAGGCAGGCAGCCATTAAATGGCTATCGAAATTTTTTAAGTGGTTATGGGCCCGACGCGATTTGAACGCGTGACCTCACGGTTATCAGCCGTGCGCTCAACCTGGCTAAGCTACGGGCCCGATCCGCACTTTGCATTGATGATCCCATTAATAACTGTTTCCCTTCTCTGCCTTCCCCTGCCGCAATTGGGTGCCAGAAAATGCCAGATTGAGAAAATATCCTGCTCCTGCAGTGATAGCAGGAGTACGCTGCATCCTTCGATTAAGCTCACATTAACCATGATCCTGCCATCAGGCCCTGGATCTTCGACAGACTTAAATCAAGGCAGGATTGACCATAACCTCGATAATTATGGTTTCACCTAATGAGGAAGCAGAAGACTTAACCGGGCTGTTTGACTTGGCCATTCCCCTGAGCATGCCCGTATCTGTAATCCGCGAGCTTGTAGAAAATTTCGATCTGGATCTGATCCGAAGGCCGGGCAAGATGGATATGACCGGTGAGGTGATGGACAGAGAGATACTGGTCCTGAGAGGCGACCTGGAGACGGTCAAGGCTGCCGAGAAGTATATGTTCGAGGCCCTGGACAGAAAAGTAGCCCAATGGAACAGCAAGGATAGAGAAGAGAAATACAAGAAATTCTATGAGGAGCAGGCGGCAGCCCGACTAAAGGAGCTCAGAGAAAATCCCGAGTCGGTCAAAGAATGGGACGTGACTCCCACCCAGTAGCCTTAACGAATTTCAATCTATCATCACCCATTTATTCTTTCCTTCCCAAAGCTTGAGGGAGCTGAGCCGGACGGCGGTGCCCTCCAGATTTCGGTTCAGCCGTTCGGCTATCCATTGAGCTATGCTTTCTGCAGTGGGATTGGGCAGGATGTGATTGAGGCAGCTATGGTCCAGATCCTTCAAGGCCTCTGCCACCAACCTCTTGATCTGATAGAAATCCATGACAAAGCCGTCCTCTCCCACCTCGCCCTCCAACACAATCTCTACCTGATAAGTGTGGCCATGGATATGAGCGCATTTGCCCTGATAGCCGGGAAGGCTGTGTGCGGCATCAAACTCTGTAACTACTCCCAGCTTCATTCCCCTGCCCTCCCCCTGCGTCTGTCGATCTCATCCAGTTGATCCAGCATCTTTCGCAGTGCCGTTCTCACGGCATCGGAGAAGCTGACGAACTTCCTGCCGTCTCCCACATGAGACTGGACATCGTCTATGATGTGCTGGGGTATCTCCACTGTGACTTTAGGCATCTCATCCTCGCAATAGATATTCATCCCATTCTCCGGGATTCCTGGAAGATGGTCAGGGGAATACCATATTTATAGCTTTGGCAATGATGGCCAGGCAGCTTAAAAGCGACTGCGCCTCTTCCATCAATCCGCACCCATAAAAGCATCCTCTGGAGCCGCAGCTAGGACTCTGAGGGCTTCCGCCTCCATGAAGTGCAGCTTTGCCGGAACGACCAGGATATGCAGCGGTCCTCCCAGGTCACAGTTCTTCAGGCGTGTGAGCAGGTCCGCTCTGATCACGGAATCATCCGAGCCGGCCCGGGCGATGCCTATGCCCAGAACTTTGGGTGGGAGCTTCTCCTCCGCTTTCCCCTCCATCTCCAGGAGCAGGGCCGCCCCCTGGCCTGCGGTCATATATCTCTCCTCTGGTTCCATCTGGATGTCTAAAAAGAGCATGGTATGCAGGTTCCGGGCCAGGTTCTCCTGCAATACCCGGTAAGGCGTCTCCGGCACGATCCTCTTGCCCCGGGCTAGATAGGGAAAGGGGATGGTTGTGGACCGTCCGAATCTATAGTTCTGCAGGCCGGACAGCCCGGACACGGCAGTGACTATGGAGGCGGAGTGAATCAATCGGGTTTTGATGCCCAGGCGCATGGCCCGCAGCCTCAGGTCCAGATGGGTGGTGGAGACCATGGCGTCGCCCCCCACCAGAAAAGCCACATCCTCGTCTTTAGCCTGCTCCAGCCAGGAGGTCTCCACCTCCACCTGGGAGCGGATGAGGAGATGGATCTTTTTTTGATGGAACTGCTCCAGCCGGCTCAGGGTTGCGCCCATCAGCCTGGAGGTATAAAACTCGGCATAAACCCTGTCTGCGGCAGCCACTGCCTCTCTTCCCTTGACCGAGATATCCTTCTCGTCATATAGCCCTAAACCGATGAAGGTGAG
This sequence comes from Methanothrix sp., assembly GCA_017994055.1. GTDB lineage: Archaea > Halobacteriota > Methanosarcinia > Methanotrichales > Methanotrichaceae > Methanothrix. The sequence continues at coordinate 268 of JAGOLL010000033.1, read as the reverse complement.
CATAATCCCTCTTTTCACCCCTGGCTTAAAAACGCTATCTTCTCCCTTACACCATTACTTGCAGCTTCTCCTTTACCCCTTCTTACTCGCAATTTCTCCCTTAAGCCTTCTCACTTACGTCAAGTCTATATGTCATCCCCCGCAATAGACGATCATGATTGGCAGGGCAACTCAGGTGGTGGATTGCCGGGAGAGCATGGGCCTGGCCAAGGGAGGCGGGCTGGCACAGAGGGGGACATTATCCGAGGCTACCAAGCCGGATGTGATA
>JAGOLL010000104.1 GCA_017994055.1 Methanothrix sp. | reverse complement strand
GGGCGGCCAGGGCATTTGAGGATAATGGGGACCTGCGGGGTCTGGCTGCAGCGGAGAACAACCTGGGAAACCTCTACTCCGATCGAGGGGATCTCATGCATGCCATCTTATGCTACCGTCAGGGCCTGGAGGCGAGGCGTGTTCTGAACGATGGGCACGGCATGGCAGTTACCCTGGGAAATCTGGCAGGCGTCTATCTTCAGTCTGGGGAGGAGGAGCGAGCAGAGGAACTGTACCAGCAGAGCATAGATGGCTTCAGGGAGCTGGGTGACGCTCGAGGGGAGGCTAGATCGCTCTATGGCCTGGCAAGGAGCATGGCCGAGAGAGGCGATCTGGAGGGAGCACTAGGATGCTACCGAAAATGTCTCGATCTGCAGATTGTGGGAGGGGACTCCAGGTCGATGATCGAGGCGCTCGAGTCCATGGTAAATCTGCTCCTGAGAAGGGGTAGATGGCAGGAGGCTCAGACCAGGTATGCTCAGGTTCTGGAGGCCCTCCGTTCCAGAGATGATCTTTCGGCAGTAGCAGCAGTCCAGTGCGCTCTGGGGAATCTCCATGCCGATCTTGGCCAGTGGGATGAGGCCCTGGAGGACTACAATGAGAGCCTGGCGATTATGGAGGGGCTGGGGGACGAGTACTCCGTTTCGGTAGCCAGGAACAACCTAGGCAATATGTGCTACCGGCAGGGTGACTGGGCCGCTGCCTTAGAGAACTATCGCTTGAGCCTGGAGGGCTTCGGGAAGGCGGGGGATATGGAGAGCGAGGCCTCGGTCCTGAGCAATGTCGCAGGCCTCTGCTATAAGAGAGGTCAGTGGGCGGATGCTCTGGATAGCTATAGCAAGAGCCTGAGCCTCTTTGAAAAGCTGGAGGACTCAGCCGGCATTGCCCAGGTGCTGGGAAACATGGGAAACCTCTACCACCGCCAAGGAGAGCGCGATCTAGCAGCAGAGCACTTTCAGCGGGCTCTGGAGATATACCGGCGCCTCAAGGATCAAGCGGGCGCGGCGGAGATGCAGGCCAGCATCGATATGATCCGGGCAGGACGGGGCGAGATATCCCCTGATATCGAGGAGTACAAGAGACAGCTGGTGGAGCTGGAGGAGACAGGCGACCTCTCCGGCCAGGGTGAGGTTCTTTCAGCCCTCGCCGGCAGCTACACAGATAGCGGCCAGTGGGCAGAAGCCATTGCCTGCTATAAGAGGAGCGTGGAGAGGTTTGACCAGACTGGAGAGGTCTACAACCGTGGCCAGGTTCTCTTCAATATGGCCCTGGTCTACAAGGATATGGGAGACCTCAACTGGGCCAGAACGCTATTTGATGTGGCTTTGGACATCTTCCAGGATCTAGATGCCCTGCCCTGTGTAGCTTCAGCCAAATTGAACCTGGGAATCATCTCCGGCCAGATGGGCAGATCGGATGAAGCAATTGAGCTTTTCTCCCAGTCAATAGGCATTCTGGAGGGCCTGGGGGCATTGCCCGATCTATGTGAGGGCTACATCGCCGCCGCTCTGTTCAATATTCAAGAGGGGCATTCGATGCAATCCCGCTTCTATCTCTCCCAGGCAGAGACTCAGGTCTCTCGCACTGACTATCCGCCTTTGAAAATCCAGCTTTATAGAGCTCAGGGAGAGCGCTTTCTTAAGGATATGCTCTATCCGGAGGCAAAGAGCTGCTTTGAGAAGGCCCTGGCTTTATCTCGGAAGCTGTCTCTCTCCTATGAGGAGGCAAAAGCCATCTCATCTCTTGGTCGGCTAGCCCTGGCCAGCGGGGATTATGAGGATGCTCTAAGAAGGATGAAACAGGCTCTTGTGATCTTCGGCCGGCTGGGTGCATCGCTGGATCTCATAGAGGTCTACCGCGATATGACCCTCCTCTTCTTGGCTCAGGATGATTATCAGCGAGCAGAAGAGATGGCCATGTTGAGACAGCGCCAGGCCAGGATTCTGGGACATGCTGATCTCAGTCTCCTGGCTACCGTCGATCTGGCGGAGTGCGAAGCCCGCACCGGAAAGAAGGAGGAGGCACGGGCGGACTATGCCGGTGCATTGCGGCTGGCCGGGAAGGAGGGGGATCGGATTCCTTCATCCACCATCCGCCAGATCTCAGAAAAGGCGATAGAGTTCCTGGAGGCTGAAGCGTCTCAGCCGGAGGAAGGCCGTCAGGCCAGCCTACTGCGAGAGAGGCTTGGAGAAGAGGATTATGAGAAGCTTCTGGAGGAGCTTCCCCATAAGCTGGAATGCAGAAGAATTGGCTAGAGGCCCGAATCCATCATGGAGGGGAGAAGGCTGAGCTGGAGGTCGACCTTGGCCAGATCCTGCCTGATATGGGGATCTTTTAAGAGCAGCTCCAGCTCAGTCAGCCTGCCGATCACATCGCCCAGCCGGGCTCCCTTGTGCTCGCTCATATTGCGTATCGGTGCATAATATATCTGTCCGCCATTGCCGTCAGCCTCTACTCCGAAGAAGTCCTTGCCATAGAATCCCTTGAACCTTTCGATTATGGGCTTGTAGACGTTCTTTATCGCCGGGATATAGAACTCCTCCAGCATCACCTGAACCATTCTGTTCTTTGTGTCTGCCACCCTGAAGCGTATGTATCCCTGGCCGTGAATATAATTTCCGTAGTTGATTGAATACTTTATGCGAGAAGTGAGGTCAGTCTTCAGGCTCAGGATGAACTCACAGGTATCATCGGTCTGAGAGGGATCGAGGTTTAGGAAGTACCTGATGAAGAGCATAAAATTATTATTAAATATGATTAGAATGTGATTTTCATCTTCCTTCGAGCTGTTGACCAGTATCTCTGCGACATCCCAGCCGAAGAGCTTTTTAGCCTCTTCTTTGCCAAAATCATGAAAGGCAAACTCTTGAACTTTCTCCAGGAGATCTTGCATGGTTTCCATTCTCATTTACTCCATCCTCGAATTGGATAAACATTATGGTTATAGGAGCAGGCAGATGAACGCCGCTGCCAGTGTGAGGGCGATGGCCGACTGGACGAGGCCCGTAGCCCGGAATATATCCCTTGTCTCTGGATCCGGATTCTCTCCCAGCAGGATATACTGGCCAGGCTTCTCTAAGCGGATTTTCAGGCTCCCGGCAGCTGCGGCCATGGGCCAGCCGGAGTTGGGGCTGGGGGTGGCGCTGTGATATTTAAAGGCTTCTCTAATGGCCGAGCGGGCGCCTCTCGGTCGGGCCAGGGCGATCAGGATTATGCTTAATCGAGCGGGAATCCAGTTCGCCAGGTCGTCCAGCCTCGCTCCAGCATATCCCAGCTCCTTCAATCCAGGCTTCTTGTAGCCGATCATCGAGTCCATGGTGCTGATGGCCTTGAAGGCAATGGCCGCCTCCAGGCCCAGGCCTATGGGTGCGAAGAGAATATAGTAGAATATGGGGGAGAGAATGGAGTCCACATAGTTTTCAGATAGCGACTCTATCACCGCTGAGCTGGCCTGGGCAGTTGTTAGGGTGGAGGTGTCCCTTCCCACCAGGGCGGGCAGCATCTTCTTTGCTTCTTCCATATCCTGGTCTATCATCCTGCCGATATTGCTGGAGGTCTCCAACAAGCATCTGATGGCAAATGTGGACTTCAAGAGATATGCTCCTACCAAGAGAGGCAGCACGGGCATAACATGCGCCGCCCTGACCAGCAGATGAGCCGCCAGAACTGAGACTGCAATCACGGTTATGGCCAGCAGGATGCCCTGCACCTTAGTGGGCCCCGCCCGGGCGCGCAGGAAGGAGATCAGTCTGCCGATCCAGACCACGGGGTGAACTCGAACCGGAGGCTCGCCGATCAGTATGTCAAAGGCCACCGCTAAAAGAAATACAGTTAAAGCCTCCTCAATGGCCAGGGTCATAGCCGCTCCTCGAGGCTCTTCCAGACCTGGGAGATGGGCAGGCCCTGCAAGAGCCCATCCAGCACCATCTCAGCCACATCTTTTTGGTGAACGATCTGGCAATTCTCACAGCACCAGGAGCCATCTCGCTCAAAGCCTCCCGTTCTCACATCCCGGCAGGGGTAAAATGGGCAGAAGCATAATGAGCAGTCCTGCTCGGGGTGGTGGCAGGGAAACCTCTCGCAGCTCAGTCTTTGCATCTTAATGCCCTCTCCAGGACATCGATTAGCCGCTCGTTATCCTCGTGGCCTCTCACTGCCACCCGGATGTAGCTCTTCTCCAGGCCGAAGGACTGGCAGTCCCGCACCAGAACGCCACGGGCCATGGTGCGCTCTGCCAGGACGTCCGAGCCAAGGCCCGCCGATTCGATATTCACCAGGATGAAGTTGACCTGACTTGGCAGCGGATCCAGGCCCAGATTCTTCAGGGAGGGGATCAGATAATTCAGCTCCTCGGCTATCAGCTCTCTAGACCTGGTCAGGTGATCCTCACATCCCAGGAGATATTCTGCTGCAGCGGCGGCAATGGAGCCGATGGACCAGGGGATCTTTGCCCGGTTCATGATTCCAGCTAAAAGGGGATTGGTCACGCCGAAGCCCAATCTCATCCCCGGCACTCCAAAGGACTTGGTCAGGGATCTCATCACAAAGAGATACTCCCTGCTGGGAGCAAGCTGAGCTACGCTCTCCTCCGGGCGGCTGAGCTCTATGAAGGCCTCATCCACCAATAAGAATACCTCTGCCTCCTCGCATCTGTCCGCCAGATCGTGAACCTGATTTTGGGAGAGCAGCCGTCCGGTGGGATTATTGGGATTGCAGAGGAAGAGGGCTTTGGCCCGGTGTAGGTCGGAGTCGCGAAGGAGGGGGGTGCCATCCTTACCAATCGCCAGCCTTTCCGTCCTGCCTCCGGCGAGCTGTGATTGATTCTCATACTCTCCAAAGGTGGGGGTGGGGATTATTGCCAGGTCCCCCTCTTCCAGCACAGCCTCCGCGAATATCCTGATCAGCTCAGATGATCCATTGCCTGGAACGATGCATCCCGGATCGACCTGGACGAAGCGGCTCGCTGCGCGACAGAATCCCTGGTAGCTGCTGTCAGGATAGTGGCCGACCTGCTTGAGCTCTCGGCTGACCAACTCCTTCAGGGGGGGCGATCCCAGGGGATTGATATTGGCGGAGAAGTCCAGCGGCTCAGCCCCCAATCTTCTCTTCGCTTCCTGCACCTTGCCCCCATGCTTGCATTCGGCAGCATTGACAAAGCTCTTCCGCAATCGATTTTTCATAGGTCGTTGTGGCCTTCAATGTATTGGCATTTCAAGCTTGTGGGCAGAGTACACTTCATTAACAATAGTGATCTTATTGAGTCGCTGTTAACTGAAAATTTATTTATAAAATTAATACTATGATGTTTAATCAAAATTAATAAAATTCTATATTAACTGGTATCCGAAAGTGTTTTATCTACTCTATGCGAACTCAAGCGGCGTATATCAAAGGAAGAGGAGGCTAAGATTCCGATGGCAACAAGAGAAGGC
>JAGOLL010000032.1:10301-26850 GCA_017994055.1 Methanothrix sp. | reverse complement strand
GCGCCTCCTCCACCGCGGCCAAGTCCTTCATCAGGAAGATGCACCAATTCTGGGGTCTCGATCATGGCCACGGAGTTCTTCAGCACCGGGGCGTATTTGCTGTACCTGGGTAGCTTGACCACGTAGCTTATGTTTTTGGTAAAAAACTATTTAGGGATTGCCACTGAACCTTATCTGAATTTAGGTGTAGGGACATGGCTAGAGGCAAACGCAACGATAAGGGAAAGAGCAACGGTACGACGCTGGGCTTCGAGGCCACCCTCTGGGCAGCCGCTTATTCGCTCTGTTACGGAGGTTAATTCATGCCGCATATTTTCGACAACATCGAGCAAAAGCTACTTCCAACACTATGCGAAGCGTGGCTTGTCGGATAAGCCATTGAACAGAATATCCACTGATACGCTCCTATGTCTGCTGCACCAGATACCTCATGGCATCATGCGCATGATCCCGGAAAAAAATAACATCGGGCTGGTGGAGACATCGACCAACCTAGCGGGCATAGATATAGCGGAGGACAGAGCAGTCATCAGGGCGTCAAACCGCAGTTCAAGTGAGGCATCTATGAATGCCCTCAAAATATGCAGAGATCTATAGCAGACTGCTTCCATTACAATGTGACATACAGCGAGGGATATCCCTCCTGGCAGCCCAATGGCGGCTCTGACTTGCTGACAGTGGCAAAGGAGGTTTATAAGGGGATCTATCGCGAAGGATGGAATGCAACTGTGATCCATTCCGGTCTTGAGTGCAGCTATATTGTGCAGAAATATCGGGACGACAGCCAACCGATGGACTGCATCTCAATCGGGCCCACCATAGTCGATCCACACTCAGGAGGCGAACGGCTCAAGGCATCCACGGTAGAGCAGTTCTATGAGGCAGTAATCAAGATAATTCATAGGCTCTACCAAAGATAGACAGATCGGGTAAAAGGCAGAGTACAAATTGCCCTCCATTTCATCAAGGTTCTCTGGACGGCCCTTCCGCCAACATTGCAGACCGGAAAGGCTCAATGAAAGATGCCATAGCAGCGAAATGTCCGTCCAAGTGCGATGCGGCCCCTAAGCATCATGCATGCTGTTGGGAGGAAGGATATGCAATCGTCAAATAAAGCTACAATCATGGACTATAGTCCGGAAGAGATGGACGCAGCATTTGCCGAATTCAGGCAAACTTACCCCAAGTTCGAGACCACACACATCCTAGATAAGCTGAGGGCGAAGGAGTATGCACGGCTGGATTGGCAGGATCAGATATACCTGGACTACACCGGCGGAGGGCTGTACGCAGAAAGCCAGCTTGAAAGGCATCTCAAGCTTCTGAAGTGCAACGTCCTTGGCAATCCTCACTCCCAGAATCCTACCTCGGTGGCGATGACTCACCTAGTGGATCTAGCCCGAAGCTATATACTGCAGTTCTTCCGGGCATCTCCAAATGAGTATGCGGTCGTCTTCACACCCAATGCCACCGGTGCGCTCAAGTTAGTAGGAGAGGCCTATCCATTCAGCAGCAACGACAACTTATTGCTCACAGTTGATAACCACAACTCGGTCAACGGAATCAGAGTCTTTGCTAGGGAGAAGGGGGCCCGGGTTTCCTACTTTCCGGTGAGGGATTGTGACCTAAGAGCTGACGAGGATGAACTGGAGAGTCACCTTCATAGACTGCCGCAGCCCGGCGGTAAAAATCTTTTCGCCTATCCCGCTCAGTCAAATTTCTCCGGGGTGCAGCATCCACTGGCCTGGATAGATAAGGCCCAGAAGAAAGGCTGGGATGTGATGCTGGACTGCGCCGCGTTTGTTCCCACCAACCGCCTGGATCTTGGCAAGTGCCATCCCGATTTCGTCTCCGTCTCCTTCTACAAGATCTTTGGCTATCCCACAGGGATAGGATGCCTGCTGGCCCGAAAGAAGGCGCTCAAAAGGCTGCATCGTCCCTGGTTTGCCGGTGGGACCATCTCTATAGTATCCACTCAGGATGAGAGATGGCATTGCTTGCATAAAGGCAAGGACATATCTGCTGCTTTCGAGGATGGCACCACCAATTACTTGGGAATACCGGCGGTCGAGATCGGATTGAGATACATCGATAGCATCGGCGTGGAGATCATTCATGAGAGGGTGATATGCCTCACTGGTTGGCTTCTGGACCACATGCAATCTCTGAAGCACGGCAATAGCATGCGCCTGGTCAAGATCTACGGTCCCGGCGGCTGTGAAAGGCGAGGCGGCACCATCGCCTTCAATCTCTGCGATCCATGCGGGATGGACTTTGATTGCGGGTGGGTGCAGGACCTGGCCAGCCGGGCAAGAATCTCCCTACGGACCGGCTGCTTCTGCAATCCCGGTGATGGGGAAGTTACTCACAATATACGTCGGGAGAGGATGGCAGAATGCTTTGAGGGCGATGGTCCGGATAGGGAGGCTTGCTGCAGAGCGATAAGGGACAAGGAGATGGCCAGCATACGCATTTCAGTGGGCCTTGCCTCAAACTTCCAAGATGTCTATCGTTTCATGCGTTTTTTGAGCAGTTTTCGGGACCAGGATGCAAGTGAGATGCAAAAGCTAGGAATACGCATGGGAATGGGAAGGATCAAAAGAGATCGCGGACCGTAGGATTGACAGCCAAAATTGGCAATAAAATTATCCTGAGATGCTCCGTTGTGTGGCCTCCGCATAGAAGAGTGCGGGGCCGGTGTACTAGAATTACACGGGAGTTCTCGAATCCCTTTGTATGCCCATTAAGGGGAATTGGCCTGGTTCTGGCCAAAGAGCAGGCGGGCAAATGCTACTGAGGAGAATAGCAAAAGGCAAATCTCCAAATCCAGTTGAAGCAGCCCTCAGGCAGACCTCCAGAGAGGCAACGGTCCTGCTCTACTCCCCGGCGCTGGACCCCCACCTGCAGGAGATGGCCGAGCTGGCCGATCGGGTGTTCTGCATCTACAGCAGGCCGGCTGGGGCGAAGGGTCGCGGGAAGGCTGAGGCGAGGATGACCGGTAAGCAGATTACTCTGGAGGCGTACTCGTGAGGTGGCCCTGGCCAAGGAGACAAATCGCGCCCAGCAACGAGGCCATGAAGCTGCAAGCTGCCACTGAGATTATGGTAAGGATCTTCGGTGTCCAGTACATCAGCAGCCGCCGCAGCAGATGCGTCTCTGGGGGTCGTTGATATCCAGCCCATACTGTCCTGCAAGCCGATCTCGGTCGATCTCTCGGATCTCCTCCATTGACCTGACCTGAATAGCCGCAGGGTTTTCAGCTAGCGAACAGCGATCTCTGGCATGCTATTTTGGCCAGGATGGGCTGCCCCACTGGAACCTGCAAGTCACAGACCCTCCAGAGGTACCATCTGCCCTAGCCTGATCGTTCCGAATAGGAGACGTCAGCCCATTATTCGTCTTGCTAGAATTCTAGCTGCACCAGATCCCTGGCTGCAAATCTCCTCTATGTCCTTTTGATGCCGGCCATTAATGCACAATCAGGCATCATCAAATTGATATAATTTGCAGTAGTATTAGGTAAAGAGGAATGATCATGTACAGGAAAGTTCTCGTTCCCACCGATCTCTCTAGTTATGCCCATAAAGTGCAGGATTGTTTAGCGGTCATACCAGGCATAGAGGAGATTGTGCTTCTCCATATACTGGATGCCAGCAACCCCAAAGATCTAGAGGCCAAGGGATGGAGTTGGGATTCTCTAATTGATGAGGCTAGGACCAGGCTGGAAGAGCAGGCCGATCACCTCTCCAATCAGGCGGGAAAGAAGCTTGAGATCAAGCCTATTCTTAAGGTAATAATCGAGCCGATGAGCGGTGCGGATGGGGTAAATCTGCAGAGGCCAAAGACTGGATCGGGAATTGATTTAGTGGATGGGGGCAGTGTGGGGCAGGCCATATCCAAGGCGGCGGCAGAAGAGAAAGTATCTCTTATTTGCATGGGAGCACAGGGCAAGGGCCTGATGGAAAGCATGCTCCTGGGTTCGGTCTCCACGGAGGTTCTGAGGCAGGGCGATGAGGACCTGCTCATCATCCGCCATAAGATCCTACCTGGAGGAAAAGGAGAAATGCAGGAGAATCTCTGCCAAAATATCTTCTCTAAAGTGATGCTTACAACCGATTTCTCTTTCGCAGGAGGGGAAGCGGTAGCAAGGATTAAGAAAATGTCAGGTGTCCAGGAGATCCTGTTGGTCAATGTAATCGAGAGAGATGACGAATTCGATGAGGCAGTAGCAAGGCTGAACCAGCTCAGAGAGGAGCTAGCCGCTCCGGGCAGAAAGGTCACCGTTCATGTGTTGCAGGGCCGCCCCTCTCAGGAGATCTTGGCTTTGGCCATGAAACAGGATGTTTCCTTGATCATGATGAGCTCTCAGGGCAAGAGCTGGAGCCGGCAAATTCGGGTGGGAAGCACTACCTTTGATGTGGTCCGCCAGGCAGAGAGCCCCGTTTTGGTGGTCCGGCCAGGGAAGAAATAGGGGAAATCAAGGGCAATTGTGACCAACTGCATTCAGCTGTTTTTTTCCTTTTTCCTCCAATGAATAGCCTAAGGCGAATAAGAAACCATGAAGCTCACCTTTGACAAGGGCACAATCCGGATCCAGGGAGACGTTCGCGTCCCTAATTCCACCTGGGATGAGCGCTCCAAGACCTATCGAGCCATGGCTCTGTATTACAGGGATATACTCAATTTTCTGAAGAGATCCGGCTTCGACTTCAATGATGAGGTCCTCGATCTGCTGCCCTGTCACGAGCTTCAAAGCAGCGCTGTATTGAGAGACTACTAGAACCAGGCCTTGGATGCATGGACCGCCAACGACAGCCGGGCGATGAAGGAGAAGTCAGTGCCCAGCTGCAGCAAGAACCTCCCCAGCTCTCGAAGGATGGCCGCCTCCAGGTCCCGCTCGCCATGAGTATCCTCCAGCCCCAGGAAGTCCAGGGAGTAAGGGTCCTGGAAGATCTGGCAGGTTATTATGCTGTCCGTCCCTTTAGGGCCTCCAGCTCCAGCCTGGCCAGTTCCTCCGGCTTTCTGGAGATGGCGGTGCGCTCGTAAAGCATGCCCTGCTGTTATCGCAGCGTCTGCACGATCTTGGTCTTCTCCTCCGCCGTTTCAGGATCAAGCCATTCGCTGCTTGGATGTGGAAACCATCCCAATATCGCATCCATCTACTCTGCACCACTCGCGCTCAACATGAGCGCATCATCTGTTCCGATCTCTAAATCTTCATGAGATCCGTAATATTCAGTTTTGTTCGGTCCGGATGGTAATAGGGATACTCCTCTGGAAATCCTGTCCATGATCCAACGATCTTATCTGGAAATGAATTGCGCTGCGTGTTATATTTTCGAACCTGAACCATCCAATCATCTGCAGCGGTCTTGATCTCATTTACAGCTTCCTGGAAGCTGGCCAGAGAATTTTCAGCTGTGAGTGCGGATGCTAATTGGGGATTTGATTCGGTCACCATCCTGACATTAGCGTAAATCAAGCCGGCGGACTGCCCGGCATCATAAGGATTGCTCTTCTGCATAATGCTGTCATTGAAGGCGCTTCTGGCCTTAGCTGTGTTAATAAATACATCTGACTCGTGATCCACATACCGATTGAAGATGGTCCAGATCCCGGCGATCTTCTCTGAACAAAGATCAAGAGCAATGCCGTATTGCGATTCCTTTTGTTGGACCAACTGCTGCGATTGCACCAATCCGTTGTACGATCCAACTATGCTTAAACCCAAAAGCATAACCGCAGCGATTAATGCGATCTTGGCATAAGGCAATTTATCCGCCATTTTTCCCACCAACGTAAATCTTCCTCAATCTTTTATCTGTATTTTTTACCAGGTTCAAAATTCCATTGTCGTAATCGCCCATATTTATGTAATCCATGGCAGTTTCTTTCATCACTAGATGTGCATCAATAGCTGTAAATCTTGGCAAACCTCGGCCAATAGACACAGTAATCCTTTGGTCCTGCGGATTAACATCTGGACGGATCAGATAAACCAGTCCATTATCCTTCTCCCTATGCCCCAGTCCGATATACCGTCCATAATGAGTGGCATAATCTTCGGGATGATGGACATTGTACAGGATCAACACCGCGACCTGCGCTATGCCATCGTCGTTCAGCTGTTCAAGGATCTCATTGGCCATAGCTATGGTCCGCTCAGAGAGAATGTGATTGGAGTCATGGATGCCATATTCCCTTTGAGGGGGGAAAGGAGGATCCCCGGGAGGCACATCAACATTAGGATCGATTGGTTCTTGCTGCACGCATCCCAAAATTGAAAAACCAATTAAAAAAATGATGGTGTAGGCGAGCGCTCTCTCTTTCATCTGCTATCGCCTGTCTTTTCTTCTTCTTTGATATCCTCCTGGATGGAATATTGAGGATTATCGCACTTATTGCAGAAATGCAGCCATTTCTTGGCACACCCGGCTCCACCTCCCCCTCCCCCGGCGCAGGCGCAGGCACATGCGCAGTCGCAAGATACGCAAGCACATGAAGATGCTCTGCCGCCGAAACCTCCGCTGCCTCCCGAATCATGATCTCTTTGCCGTCCTCTTCCTATGCGGCCCGAAGAGAGAACAGGACCGCCATAGTCGTCATAACCATCCTTGGTGCCAGTCCACTGAAAATATAAGGCTAACAAGATTACTGCAAAGATGAATATAATAAAAATAAGAGGAATGACAGGATTGCCCCCGGGTTCGTTCCTGGATTGGCTGGTGTGAGGCAGTATCTTGAAGTCTGCTTCCTTCGGGAATTGTACAGAAATTTTGAATCGTTCTCCCGTCCCCAGGTTATTCTTGCTGAATATTAAAGCTCTACCTTCGGCCACAACAGGCCTCGGATTGGCGGTCACATTCTTTAGATCGGTTGGAGATACCACCCTAATGCTCAGTTTTTCGATGGTGCTTCGATCATACCAACCCGGCGTGAATACTATCTCATGGCCATCGGGTTTCTGATTCAACAGATTACGCTGAATGATGGTGAAATTGTAGGTAAATACTTCATTTGGCTGGTAACTCTTATTCAGATCCACTCGCGCTCCATACCAGCTGCCTTCATTGCCGTTGCTGACTTTCTTTGCCGCTCCTCCCCAGCTAAGTATTTGGTAATTCGCATTCGTTAGGCCAACTGTAACCCAAGGAATATATCCGCTGGTTACCAGCCAAGTTTGGGAGTAATCCATTAAGATCTCCCCATTGGGCCTCGGATTGAGAGTTACGCTATAGTCAATAATTCGATAAGTTCCGGTGTCAGCAAGGCAGTTTGTTGCTATTAGCAGCGAGGCAAGCAAAATGAATGCGATCAGATTGTATGGCAATTGCTTCATTGACAATCACCTCTTATTTATCGTTTCCAGCGGACATCCGCCACCGCATTCGTTCCAATGTTGACAGCCGGTGCACTCTTGTCTCAGGCCCATGCTCCTACCTCGCAGAGCCAGGCAAATCGGATTTTTCCAAATCGCCTCCCAATTGTCAGCGAGAATATTTCCGCATCCTTGATGTATCCATGACTGACACGGAATGACTCTACCGCCCGGCTCAATGGTCATATTGTATTGCGCTGCTGAACAACCCTTGATCCCAAATCCCATCTCAATGGGATCGAGATCGTTGTAGCATGTGGGCGAATACCAGGCCAAATCTAGATCTAGCTCCTTGGCCACATCTTTTGCCTGGCACAGGACCCCCTTCAATTCCTCAATGGAAAGCCCGCCCTTTGTCATCATGGATTGGCCCTTGCCCGAACAAATAAGGCTATTGCACCCCATCGTCTTTAATCCCAGCTGTTTTCCGAAGCGAAGCGTCTCAAGGAAGGCGGAGGCATTTCCCTTGGTGAGCGTCGTGTTCGTGGTCACATATAGCCCGGTCTCCAATGCTGCTTTGATTCCTGCTACGGTTTCCCTCCAGGCACCACTGGCACCTACCATCTCATCATGGATTGCCGGGTCGCTGGCTTCGAGGCTAACCTGGATGTAGTCCAGGCTGGCTTTATGCAGATCACTGGCTATCATAGGAAGCTTTCGGCCGTTCGTAACCAATCCTGTAACAAATTGTTCTGCCTGCAAAATGAGCTCCACCAAATCGGTTCTCAATGTAGGTTCTCCGCCGGTGAACAGGACATTGGGCACTCCGATCTGCCATAACCTGGCGATGATATCTTTCCACTGGCCGGTATTCAGTTCCTGAGTAATCCTTGGTCCGTCGCAATAGCAGAAGGGACAACCGTTCTGGCAACGATATGTAAGCGCCAGATCCATACGCGATGGCGCAGGCCAGTCTTCAGGCTTAATATCCACCACTGGCAGGCCGAGATCAATTGACGGACACTGACCTTTGGCAACATTCGTGTATGTGGCAAAAACTCGATTGATGTCTTTTTTAAGCCGTTCTTCAGAAACGCCCGGACCATATTTTTTACCTAATTGTCCGAACATTTCCTGCCAGAAACCATCCTCCGAAAAAGTTTTATCGCCTTGAAAATTCCAATATGCCTGGATTAAGGCTTCAGTAATATCGGCTGCTTCTCTGTTCAGAACCAGTTGATATGTACCATTCACCCAGACCAGAGCTTGATCTCTTTTTTCCCATCGCATATGCAAACGCATGCCGTCAATTGTAACATGCCGAACTCCATGATCCGTAAATGGTTTCGACTCAGCAATTTTCTTCTTGAATATATTTCTCGTCGCCTATCCCCCACAATTACCTGTGCTTCATATTTGCACTCTACGGATTTATATTTAATCTAGAAAGTCGAAGGACTATATAAAAATTCTTAGCTCGAGGGCTAACACCAAATGTATTTTCGCCGTATTGCATATTGCGCAAAGTATTGGAAAAACACCTCTTCAATTATGCCGATGTCGCTTGGCTTTAAGACCTGGCCTTGGGCCGACCATGGCCCCGCCCAAGCAGCCCGGATCCCATCTGCTGCAACGATTCCCCTGGACAGCCACCTCTGCCTTCCACCGACATGCAGGGCTAGGCTCTTTGTCCCAAGCGCATCTTTCGGAACTCGGGACATCCACTATTATCCTTTATGACCGACATAGGTCCACATAGCATCAAGTTGAACGGATCAATGGTATCTCCTGGGAGCTTCTCATGCAAATCAAGGAGTTTGCCGAAGATAGGGACTTCGATGTACTGCATGGCATTATGGACTGCTTGTGGTTGATTGGAGATCCTATTGCGAGCGTCAAGAGTGAGACAGGCATTCTTACTGAAGTTGACTCCTATGATTGGATTACATTTCTGCCTATATCCGATGGTTCAGGAGCCTATCGCTACTCTGGGAGGCTGAAACACCGGCAAAATGAAGATCCGAGACTTGATGGCAAGGAAGGGCGATACGCCGGAGTATGCATGCCGGATGCAATAGGATCTATTCGAGGTTTTGTCTAAGGCAAAAAGTTAGAAGGAGATTCATGAGTTGCAGCCAGAGGCTTAGGAGGTTCGCAGAAAGTACATGCTGGAGCTTGAGGACGCGAATGCGAGAGCTTTCGATCCATCACAGGTTGAGCGGGGTGGACTATCCCAGGAGATGCGCCAACACATCGGCTGTGAAGGCGCATCAGAAGCGTGGATTCTCCTTGGCTCCGGGCATGGAGATTGGGTATGTGGTAAGATATGCTGCGAAGTGGGAAGTTGATAGAGAGATGTCTCCGGATTTGATGCTGTGTATTGTGGGAGGCTGCAGGAAAAGGCATGAGGTATCTTTTTCTCTCAAGGACACTTATTACTAGTAATAACGTGCGGGGTTCCCGTCCCCCGCATTCTTCTGCTGCTTCAGACATTTAACTGCCTCATCTCACTTTCTGCATCTTTAGGCACGCCACCGGATATAGCTTCCCTGGATGATCGCGCCTCAAGCCGCCGATATCTATCCGCTGCTGCCAGGCTGGCGATCTGAGGCCAGCTGAATTTCACTATGGAGCAGCAATGGAGCGGAACTCTATTATTGTCTTGAAAGCTCAACCGGGCACCTCCTCCAGAAACCTTAATCTCATCCTCCGTTCCACCACCTCCTGTGAACTGCGATATCCTGGTCGCCGGAGCCTCTGCTGCCGGCCTCAATGCCGCCATCTCCGCCGCCGAGGAGGGAGCAGATGTGATCTTGGCTGACACAGATCTCAGGGGAGCAATGCGCCCCGCCAATACCCTCTTCGAGGGAATGGCCAGGACCGCAGGCATCAATATCGATGACAGCTACATCCAAAACCAGCTGGAGGGCATGCAGATCATCAGCCCCTCCGGCCTGGCGGTGACTATCCCCGCTGCGGGCTACTTTTTGGACCGCCAGAAGCTCGACGACTATTACCTCTCCCTGGCCCAGGACGCCGGCGTGGCCCTCCTTGCCGGCACCGTCCAGGAGGCCAAATTGCAGGGCAGCCGCCGGGTGGTTTGGATCGGTGAGGAGAGGATCGACGCCCGAGTGGTGATCGATACCTCTGGCGTAGCGGGCAGCATCGCCCGCCGGGAGGGCCTGGAGCCCATGCGCCACAGGGAAGACGTCGCCTGGGCTATGGAGGCGGATGTGGAGCTTCCCGGACTCGGCGACGAGCCTCTCTTTCAGTATTGGATCGGCAGCATCTCCCCCGGCTGGAAGGCAACTTTTTCGCCGGCGGGCGGGGACCGGGCCACCCTGGGGGTATTTGTGCGCGGCCACGGCCAGAATGTGCAGCCCTTTTTCCGGGGCTTTCTGAGCAGATTCAAGGCCTTCAAGTCCAGCCAGTACCGGGATATGGAGGAAATGAAGATCCTCTCCATTCGGCGGGGGGGCGACCCCATTGCCGTTTTGCCGGGAGAGATCGTGGCAGACTCGCTGATGGTCGCTGGAGGTGCGGCAGGGCAGAGCGGCCTGGCCTACAGCATCCGGGCTGGAAGAATATGCGGCAGCGTGGCCGCCCGGGCTGCGGCAAAGAGGGAGGTCTCCCGGCGCTCTCTCTACCGCTATGTCCGGCTCTGGAACCGAGAATTTTACTGGCAGTATCGCATGGGCCGGGCATCATTGCAGACCCTGGCGGGCATGAAAGACCCGGATATAGACCGGCTGGTCAGAGGCCTCTCCGGAAAGAGGCTCATCTCCAGCGGCTCTTTCGCCAGAAAGGCCATACTGGCCGGAGCAGCCACTGCCCTTTCCCGCCCCAGGACTGTGCTGGACCTGGCCAGGAACCTCATGCGCGGCTAGCCTTGGAAAAGTCCATTTATCTGAAAATCCTACAAGGCATCTGATGATCGAACTGTCCAGCGAGCCCTATGTTCTCAAGCCCAGAGACACGCCACTCTCCGAGGCGGACTTCAGGCTTCATCTCAACATCAGCTGGTGCCGCGGCGTGCTCTTTAATGTGGTGGCTCTGAAGAACGCCATCGCCGTGGTGGAGTACGATGCTCTGCTCTGGTCTGATGACTCGGCCATGTTCGTGGAGTACAAGGACTCTGTAGCCGCCTACAAGGCTCTCTCCTCCCGCCGGGTGCAGCAGATGAACAGCCTGGCCAAGAACATATCCCGTGGCCTGGGCTACAAGAGCTTCGCCTTCATCGTGGTGGTCAAGGGCCTGGAGGAGAAGACCAGCAAAGGAGGCGTCGAGGTCCTGCCCCTCTATGATCTGGGCAGCTACGAGCCCCATTTCTCCTCCTCTATGGCTGAGCTGGAGTACCTGGACAAGATGATCGCCAGATACATCCGGGAGGGAGAGCTGGATTTCGTTCGGGAGCTGGAGAAGCTCCGGAAGATACTGGAGATGGAGCAGTCATGATCGGGCGCGGCAGAGCCGGAGGGGCGGCCACCATACTCAATGCCGTGGCCAACTGGAAGGGATCGGCCTTCGGCATAGGCCTCATGACCTATGGCCAAGTGGAATTAGACCGCACCGGAACCATAAAGGGCGATGTTCCGGGAGTGGACACCCGCCTCATAGAAACCTGTGTGGCTATGGTCTTGGAGAGGCTGGGATACGATTATGGCGCCGTCGTCCGAACCAGGAGTGAGATTCCTGTAGCCAGCGGCCTGAAGAGCAGCAGCACCGCCGCCAATGCCGTCATCCTGGCCACTCTGGATTCTCTGCATGAGGAGATGGATCCCATAGAAGCGGCAAAGATCGGAGTCGCCGCGGCCAGGAAAGCAGGAGTGACCATCACCGGCGCTCTGGACGATGCCCTGGCCTCCATGCTGGGCGGAGTGGTGGTGACCGACAACAAAGAGATGCTGCTCCTGAAGAGGGAGGAGATGGATACTCCGGTGCTGCTGCTCTCTCCGGAAAGAAGGCTCTTCTCCCAGGAGACCAGTGTCTCACGCTCCCGTCTCATATCCCCGGTGGCCGATGTGGTCTACGATCTGGCCATGAGAGGAGATTATGCCCGGGCCATGACCATCAACGGCCTGGCCTACTGCGCCGCCCTGGGCCTCTCGGCGGAGCCGGTGCTCCTGGCCTTGGAGGCAGGGGCTAAAGGAGCCAGCCTCTCCGGCACCGGCCCCTCTTACGCCGCCATAATTGAAGCAAGCCGGATTGAAGCCCTGGAGGAGGCCTGGAGGCCGCTGGGCGGAAAGGTGATAAGAACCTACTCCAATAATAGCGGCGCATCCAAAGGCGAGGGGACTTGATGAGTCTAGAGGAGCATCGCAGCGATATGGAGAGCATAGACGAGCAGATCATAAGGCTGATCCACCGCCGCATGGGTCTGTCCAAAAAGATCTTCGAGGTGAAGAGGGCGGAGGGCAGGCCAATCGTCGATCCGGAGAGAGAGAAGTGGGTATTATCCCATGCCATGGATCTGGCAGTTGAGCTGAACCTTGATGCAGGAGCCATAAAGAGCATCTTCGAGACGATCATTGCCATGAGCGTTCACAAGCAGCAGGAACTGCAGGGCAGAAATCAGGGCGGATAAATGGACTGTATGAGTGATGAGGATGGTTGATATTGCGGTTATATCCGGATCCAAATCCGATCAAGCCATAGTGGACAAGATTGTGCGCAAGCTGGAGGAGGAGGAAGCCTCCTTTGAGCACAGGGTTCTCTCTGCCCACAGGAATCCCAAAGAATTAAATGAGTTCGTCACCGCCACCGATGCCCGCGTCTTTATCGCTGTGGCTGGCCTATCTGCGGCGCTGCCCGGCGTGGTGGCCTCAAAGACCTCCCGCCCGGTGGTAGGAGTGCCGGTGAGCGCCAAGCTGGGTGGCCTGGATGCGCTCCTTTCAATAGTGCAGATGCCGCCGGGAGTCCCTGTGGCCTGCGTGGGCATAGATAATGGAGAAAATGCGGCGCTA
Source organism: Methanothrix sp. (assembly GCA_017994055.1). Taxonomy (GTDB): domain Archaea; phylum Halobacteriota; class Methanosarcinia; order Methanotrichales; family Methanotrichaceae; genus Methanothrix. The sequence goes on along the minus strand of JAGOLL010000032.1, from coordinate 13,569 downwards.
TTAGCGCTTAGAATTCTGGAATCGGGAAGATAGCTATTTATACGATGTCTGCAGGATTAACGGACCAAAGGTGGGATAGGATGTACAAGCGGATATTGATCGCCACGGATGGCTCAGACAAATCTATGAAAGCCGCTGAGGAGGGCATGGAGCTCGCCAAGGCACTAGGCGCGCAGGTGATAGCGCTCAATGTGATCAATGAGGTCGTTATTGCCAGCGCAGTGAGACAGCTTGGGTCCGACAGAAAAGAAGTTGAAGAAAAGCTTAAGGTCGCAGGTGGGAAGGCGGTAGACAACATCAAGGCCATGGGTGCCAAAATGGGAGTTAATGTCGATGCCATTGTCAGGATCGGCGCTCCGGCAAACACGGTCATTGATATATCCGGTGCAGAAAAGGCGGATCTGATTGTCATGGGCAGCCATGGAGAGTCCGGCGCCACCAAGCTCCTGATCGGAAGCGTTGTGCAGAAGGTCCTCTACTGGGCTACGATCCCGGTGCTGGTAGTGAGATGAGTTTATGGAAGCACTTGTATTAGGCGAAACCCTGATCTACAGCTCATTTGCCCTTGTCTTCGTGCTGGGCGTCATCCTGGGATACTTCGTCATCAGCCTCATAGGTTCAAGCTAGAATCGCCTCTCAGGAGGGGCCGGCAAAGCCCGGCCAGATCTTTTATTTTTTTGCTTCAGCTGGAGCTATGTTTATCCAGCCTCTCGCTGGCCATAAGAAATCCGATAGCCCTCTCCGCCAGAGGGTAGCGGTGCACCAGGGCCTTGAACCTCGGGCCGTGGTTGGGCTCGATGAGATGGGCCAGCTCATGCACAATCACATAATCCTCCACCCACTGAGGAAGATGGGCCAGATGGCTGCTGATGAGAATGGTCCTGGCCAGGCAATTGCAGGAGCCCCGCCTGTGCTCCTGGTTTGAGGAATACCGAATGCTGTTCCAGGTGAGTCTCCCCTGAAAGTATTTGCGGTTTAACAGGCCAGCCCGCTCATGGAGATGACTGTCATCCTTGGGGTAGCTGCGCCTCTCCAGCCGGGAGCGCAGCTTCTGGATGTGGCCGGCCAGGGCAGCATCGGATATGCGGGCAGGCGCCAGCACCTCAATCACTCCTCCCACCATCCTGGCGGATATGGTCTTTTTGCGTCGCGCAGACCTCTTTACCACGACTTCCATAAAGGCAGCCTCCTCGGCAATTGCTTGATCCCTGGAATATTTATAACTTTCTTTTTGAAGTCTGATAGAGATTTAATTAAATAAATTTATAATTAAAATAATTTTCAGTGCTTATTCTGGATGCTATACCAGGTTCCTAAGATCGTGGTAGCCTGGGAAAGCAGGACGGCAATTCCAGCTGGTCGACCTCACCATGCCCCATCCTCATGCTGTCTTGAAACATGGGGAGAAGGTCGAGGTCTCCAGGAAAGCCTCGATGCTCAAGGAGAGCAGCATAATTGGAAACAGGTTGAAGGCTGGTCGGTGGACTCTTGGGTATTCTGGAGGATGCTAATTCTTCGGCTAGTAGATCAGGGCCGTCTCCTGGGTGGTAGGCGCGCCAAGGTCTTCGACGATGGGATCTGACAGAAGGTCAGATTCGGCTCTTCGGTATTTCTTGTGTGTATCCTCAAGTACATATGCGATATGTTAATATATATCTAATAACAGTTATCGTTTTATGTTAGAAGAGACTTTAAACAGGTCAAGGTGCGAAACAGGAAAAAAACGAATCGTACTGCTAAATTTGATGTTTTTTCAAGTAATATTGCTAATCGGCTTGACTCAAGCCAATAGTGGCGCAGTAATCGATTATATCCTTGATTCACCTGCCAAAGAGATAGGTACCGATTTGATTGTAACTGCAGATTCCCCCTCGACCTATTATGGTGGTTTTTCGTGGGGAGCGGTTGGCATATCAGGAACAAGGGGGTATTATGGACTTCAAAGCGAAGGCCCTGGAAATCCTTATGGACGACACCTCCATTTGACTATATGGGATGCACCAGATGGGAGTCAAGCAAGGATTGTAAGTGTCGGAGATGGCGTAGTTTGGAAACGAGATAGTAGCGAAGGTAGTGCAATCATATGCACGTATAACACCAATTGGATACCACACCATCTTTATAAATTGTTAGTTAATTTAACAAACACAGGTACGTCAACACTCTATAAAGCATATTTCTACAATTATACATCCTCCGAACTCAAACATATAGCAACAATAGAATATCCTGAGAACGGTATTTCTATTCAGGCAATTGCTTCTTTCCTGGAAGATTTCGGGTATCATGCTGATTGTCTCGATGCATCCTACAGATCGGTTATGTATGGTAATGGCTACAAGATCTTATCAGATGGGCTGAAAGTTAATCTATGCGAAGCTAGGTATTCTCCAAGTGGTAGTGATTGCCCAGAACGTAATGGGGTAGCTTATGGAAACTATTTCAAGATTGAGAGTGGAGTAGGTGCGGTTGAACAAACACCACCAGGAAGTACATTAAGCATAATTTGTGACACAAGCACAAAGACATATTGGGGATTCGATCTCGATTTGGAGGAATGGGAGCGCATTGGGACAGTCCCTCCTTGGGCCAATTACAGCCTCAATGAGGCGGTCAAATGGTATAATCAATGGGCTGAATGCAACGGAGTCGTAGTAATGGATGCATGCATATGGCCCGAAAATGGAATCAGCGCCAGCACAGGAATAATCAATTTGGTAAAACTACCAGCAAGTGCATCTATGATCTCTGTCAATTGCACCAAGGATGCATATGATGGCGGATTAGACGTTTCCTTGATCGATGCCGATGGAATAGAGCACCAACTGGGAAATGAGGTACTGATTTCAGGGGAGAAGAAGATTTTAAAATTTAGTATATCCAATTGGGCAGGTCAAACGGTGATGCTGGTAATAAGAGCCTATGGCGCGTGCTCCACAGGAGATTGTGATCCTGGAAACTGCTGCTGCTTCTTTGAGTATGTAGGAGTAAACTCCGTGAAGATTGAAAGCAACCTCATGGATGCAATCGGTGTATTCCGAAATGGGCCATGGTACCTGGACTATAATGGAAACAGAGTTTGGGATCCTGCGTCGGGTGATGTGTCGTTCTGGTTTGGAACGAGTGGTGACATGCCTGTAGCAGGAGACTGGAATGGCGATGGGACAGATGAGATAGGAGTATTCCGAAATGGGCCATGGTACCTGGACTATAATGGAAACAGAGTCTGGGATCCTGCGTCGGGCGATGTGTCGTTCTGGTTTGGAAC
>JAGOLL010000032.1:0-10201 GCA_017994055.1 Methanothrix sp. | reverse complement strand
GAGCGGTGACATGCCTGTAGCAGGAGACTGGAATGGCGATGGAACAGATGAGATAGGAGTATTCCGAAATGGGCCATGGTACCTGGACTATAATGGAAACAGAGTCTGGGATCCTGCGTCGGGCGATGTGTCGTTCTGGTTTGGAACGAGCGGTGACATGCCTGTAGCAGGAGACTGGAATGGCGATGGAACAGATGAGATAGGAGTATTCCGAAATGGGCCATGGTACCTGGACTATAATGGAAACAGAGTCTGGGATCCTGCGTCGGGCGATATGTCATTCTGGTTTGGAACAAGCGGAGATAAACCTGTATCTGGTCAATGGGGCGGAGATTGGCTACCGTGCGTGTAATCGTAACTAATACCATCTCCTTTTTTTGAACAAATCGCTATAAATTAGATTTCAGCAAGCAGATTTTTCATCTAAGGGGCTATCTCTTCATTTCATTCATTGCCCTCATCTTAAGAATGAAGCTCATGAGGATGATGATCGATGTAGGACTGAGTAAAAGATACTCGATAGAGTGATTGCTCTGACAGAACTCGAAAAAATCAAGATCATGGTCTTGCTAGACCAAGAGAAGATCGCTACTCAGATCTCCGAGAAACAACGCCAGATCCTGGATGCTTGCATATGTGTGCCTAAATAATGAGGAGATCAGGCTGCAAATCAAAAATTTAACTATATCTCAGCAGCAGGGCATCCAGTCCACGCTGATCTCTCCCGGACTGCTGTTCGACCATAGCTGGATGAACTTTTCTATGGAGAAGACCCCGGTGAGATCCTCCACGCTGCGGCCCAAAAGCTGATGGCGGCCCCGGCTGTCGGGAGACGGATCATATGACTGCCAGCCGATATGGGCTGTGCCAATAACATTGGAGTTTATGCTGGCCTCAAGCCCGCCGCCGTTGGATCCGGATGCGGCTGGGGCAAATGCTCCTGTTCTCACCTGCGTCTCTCTCTCCAGGCGCTCCACATTGCTGTACTCCTCGGAAAAGGAAGCCCCGCTATCATAATTCATCACCGCAAGGCGATCTTCCTTGTGGCCGCTATTCATGGCCTGGGTGAATTGCAGAGGCATCTCCGCCCCGGCAGCCCAGATCAGTGCTGCTGCAGCTATCAGCAAACATATCAGCTTTCCCACTCGTCTGCCCCCTTCGATGATTGTCGAACATTTATATGAGGCTGCCGCTCCGCTCTGCAACTTTAGGTCGGCTCAGAAAGATTTTGCCACATTTCCTAAGCGTATAGTCTGAGGCTCTTTCATGGCCTGAAGAGTGCTCGCCCTATTTTGCAGGGAAGCCTCGTGGAGGGAATTTATGGAGAGGGCCTGGTCGAAGCAGTCCAGAGCCTCCTCATATCTCTGCATACTGAGCAGGACCACACCCTTGTTATTCCAGGCCTGGGGGTCCTTGGGACTGATCTGGACCGCATTTTCAAAGCATTGCAGGGCTCCTGCCATATCCCCCAGGTTGGCCAGGGACATGCCCTTTCCATTCCAGGCGTCATAATAAGAGGAGTTCATCCCTAGAGCCCTGTCGAAAAGCAATATGGCCTGCTCATCCATCTTCAGTCCCTGGGATAATGCTGTGGCCTTGAGGCTTAAGGACTCGGGATCATTGGGATTAATGGCAATCGATCGGTCAAAGCAGGATATGGCCTCCTCAAAGCGCAGCAGCATTGCCAGAGACTTTCCCCTATGATTCCATAAACTGGTGCTGTTGGGCTCGAGATTTAATGCCTGCTCATAGGTCGCGGCGGCCAGCTCATAGTTGCCAGCTATAAAGTAGGTATAAGCCTGATCAGAATACTCCTGGAACGACTGGCATTCCGCCGGGGCGAGAAGCATCATAGCAAAAACCATAATGGTGATAATTGCAGCTCTCATGAGAGAGTTCTCTGTGAGCCAGGGGATAAATAGCTCTTCCCTTTCGCCGCATTCCCCCTTATAATCATATCTGCCGGTATGGCGGCCAGCGCAGCATTTCTACTGTCTCCGCTTTTCACAGCTCATCACGCCCTCGGGGCGGCTCATCCTCACTGTTGTTGAATTTTTTGACCTTGGCCAGCCGGGCCTTGGTAGCTTTTATGGAGCCAGCCAGGCTGGAGTCGGTCTCCTCAGCACTCTTGCTATCAAGGCATTCCTGAGAGCGTCCGAGCCCTGCTTCAGTATCTATATCCAGGGTCATGGAGATGTTCTCGGAGTACCTGTAGACCAACTCCACCGGCCGGCTCTGGGGGGAGAGAGAGGTAAAGGCCAGAGCGGACCTGATGGTGGCATTTGGCTCAAGCACCATGGATTTGATGCCCTTCCTGGTGGAGCTATCGTACTCCTTGCTCTGATACTCCCAGCCCCATTGGTCCTTTAACGTGAAATTTTCGGCATCAAGCTGCATTCTATCCGTGCCGTTATTGCTTATGGATACATCCAGTTCCACCGTCTTCTTCTGGGAGGCGATACTGGAGCGAAGTATGCCGTAATAGAGGATGGTCACATTCTCATTGCTGAGGTTGACCAGATCAGGAAAACGCTGTATGAACTGCTCTCCTGCAGAGCTGTCCTGAGATAGATCAATGGTCAGGCTCTTGGCTATGGTCTCCCTGGGCACAACAAAGCCGATGAGCTGCCGGCCATTTTGCAGCTCTTTAATATACTCGGATCTGGTCTTGTAGCTCCGGTCGTTTCCATCGGTGAGGGTGTATGCTGCCATTATGGGCGATCTGTCGCTCTGGTTTATCCTGGTCAAAGAGGCATCAACCACCAGAACGGAATTGGAGTCGGATGATGCGTACCCTGCAAAGCCGGGATCCTTGAAGGTCCCGAATGTGGTGCAATTTACCACGCCGTTGCTGGACTGCAAGGGAAATCCGAGGGCGCTTGCCGGCAGGAATAATAGCACCAGCGCCAAAGCCTTCCATTTCATCTATAACATACCTACAATGTTATGATATAATCCTTTGGGTGGTTCATGGACTTTCTCCACGCTGCTCCCTTAGAGGAAAGTGCCCGGACGGTGCATGATCCCGAACCGGGCATTCTCTGCCAATGCGCTTTCCAGAGGGCTGTCTCAGAGAAGAGCGGCTGTGGAATTATTCAAAGCCTCAGCTGAAAGAGAGGTGTCGTTGGAATCCTGATTCACCTGATCCAGACCCTCTCTGGTTGCAGCCAGACGAGCCTCGCTAGCAGCCACCATCTGCTTGATATTGCTGATCTTGGCCGTGGCCTCGCTGGCAGGAGGCTGCTCCGCGGCAGCTGCTTCTTCGGTCTGGTTGGCAGTCTGGACCGCCGGTGCTGCTGGGGCCACCTCCGTCCGGGCCGATGTATCATTGGCGGTGGCATCGCTGGCGGATATATTTCCATAGACCAGCTCATCGGAGAGAGGGACATAGCCATTCTCAAAATCTATCACCATCTCCTCCGGTGTACCATAATCAAAGGCCAGGGCGGCAGGTCTGAAGACGGGAGACAGGCCGGTAAAGCCGAGCAGCAATCGATCCGTCCCACTGCTCGGCGCTAAGGTCTCGGCATCAAATCCCAATGTGGGCTGATATGGCCAGCCCCACTGGTCGAAGAGGGTGAAGTTAAAGGGAGTCAAATAGATGCTCTGGCCTCCCAAGTTCTCGACGCTGACCTGAAGCACCAGCATCTGCTCATCGGAATTAATAGAGCTGTCGGTGATTCCATAGTATCTTATCTTGATTCTTTCATTGCTGGCATTGGGAGTCATCCACCAGTTTATCAGAATGGGATCCGACCCCTCCGTTGTCACATTTATCAGCTTGAAAAGGCTGTCCCATTCAGTTAGGAAGTAGACCGCCTGCTTTCCGGAAGAGAGAGCTCGGTACAGGCCGGGAGTGTAGACCAGATTATTCTGATCCACCAGCTCATAGCTGGCATTCTCAGCTCCCATCAGCCCGACGTCCACCTTCAATATCTCCAGAGTGACATTCTCATCCTCTACAGGCGTCCGGCTGGATCCGAAGATTACCACGGTCGCATTCTCGTTGCTGCCCTCTAGCGGCAGGGCCAGGGCTGTTTCCGAGGCCATTGCCAGAAGAAGGGCCATAAGTATGATAATCGATCTCATCTGATACCCCCATTTAATCGGCTATTGCTCAAGCCTGCGATATCAAGGCCAATTCAATTCCATCCACTGAATTTGACATTCGATTATATACATTTTATCCAGGCGCATTTCCCAGATCGTCTCTCTCATCCTGGGAAACCTATATCTGCCTGTTATGGCATAAGCGGAGGCGGTGTTCTCATTGTCATCACCCATCCTGGTAACCTGCGGCCTGCCCTATGCCAACGGGCCCTGTCATATCGGCCATTTAAGAACTTATGTACCGGCGGATATCTTCGTCAGAGGATGCAAGAAGATGGGCCGGGAGGTTCTCTTCGTCTGCGGCTCTGATGCCCATGGAACTCCCATAGTGGTCAATGCCGAGGCCAGAGGGTTGACTCCCAAGGCCCTTGTATCCCAATACCACCAGCATTTCGAGGAGGTCTTCCGGGAGATGGAGGTAAATTTCGACCACTTCGGAGACACCGACGATCCCGCCTGCCACCATCGCACTCAGGAGATGGTCCGATCCCTGATGGATGGGGGCCATGTCTATCCCCAGGAGATCGAGCTGGCCTACTGCCCCAAGTGCCAGCGCTTCCTGCCGGACCGATATGTAGAGGGGGAGTGCCCCTACTGCGGCAAGCCGGCTCGGGGGGATGAGTGCGACATGGGCTGCGGCCGTCACCTGGAGCCGGGGGAGATCAAGAATGCCGTATGCAAGGTCTGCGGGGGAAAGGCTCTGTATCGCAAGCAGGTTCACTATTTCTTCCGTCTCTCTCAGTTCAAGGATTTCCTGCTCTCCTATCTGCCCAGCCTGGGGGGCACGGCATCGGCCCGCAATTACGCCCTGGAGTGGGTCCGCCAGGAGCTCAAAGACTGGTGCATAACCCGAAACATGGCCTGGGGGGTCAAGTTCCCCGGCCAGGATGATCTGGTGGTCTATGTCTGGGTGGATGCTCCCATAGGCTATATCGCCTTTACCGAGGAGTGGTGCTCAGAGCATGGCCGGGACTGGCAGAGCTACTGGAAGGATAGCGCCAAAATCATCCACTTCATAGGGGGAGATATCGTCTACCACCACTGCATCTTCTGGCCGGCCATGCTCAAGGGAGCAGGATACACCTTGCCATCGGCGGTGGTGGCAAGCGGAATGCTCAAGATCGATGACAAGAAGTTCTCCAAATCAAGAGGAAATGTGATCTGGGTCAAGGACGACTACCTGTATCGCGGCCTTCACCCCGATCTGCTGCGCTATTATCTGGCCAGCTACACCGCCCACAACAAGGAGGTTAACTTCTCCTGGAGGATCTTTGCGGACAAGGTCAACAACGAGCTGGTGGGGGCTCTGGGCAACTTCATCAACAGGGCTCTGACCTTCACCGCCAAGAACTTTCAGGGCAGGATTCCCTCCGGGGAGATAGACCCCGAGGTCGTGGCCAAGATCGATGAGACCGGGCAGACGGTCACAGCGGCTCTCGAGGAGTATGAGTTCAAGAAGGCCTCTGATGCAGTCATGTCCCTGGCCGACTATGGCAACATCTACTTCCAAAATCACGAGCCCTGGAAGCTGGTTAAAAGCGATAAGGATAGCGCGGCATCCGTACTTCGCACCTGCCTGCAGATAGCAAAAGCTCTGATCATATTCATGGAGCCGGTAATGCCGGCCAAGATGCAGAACGCCTGGAAGCAGATGGGCCTGGATGGAGATGCGTCGGAGAGCAGTTTCTCCCATGCCTTGGCTCCTCTGGAAGAGGGCCGAGCCCTGGGCCAGCCGGAGATACTCTTCTCCCGCCTGGAGGAGGCAACCGTAAAGGAGCTGGAGGGCATATTCGCCGCCCGGATGGCCGAGGCGGAGGGCAAAGGCAAGGTGAAGGTGGCAGAGAAGAAGAAGGAGATCTCCTTTGAAGAGTTCTCCGCTCTGGACATACGCATCGGCCAGATCAAAGAGGCGGAAGCGATCAAGGGCTCCAAGAAGCTGCTGCGGATGCAGGTGGACATAGGCGGAGAGATGCGGCAGGTGGTGGCGGGCATAGCCGAGGCCTATCCCACAAAAGAGTTGGTGGGGGCCCAGGTGGTGGTCCTGGTCAATTTAAAGCCGGCCAAGCTCTTTGGTATAGAGTCACAGGGTATGCTGCTGGCTGCCGATCAGGCGGGCAGAGCGGTGCTTCTCAGGCCGGGAGAGGCAGTGGAGACTGGAACCAAAGTGAGATAGGTGTTATAGCAATGTTGCAGGTTGAGAATCTTTCCAAGACCTACCGTCTCAAGGACAGGGAGATTGAGGCTTTAAAGAACATCAGCTTCACCCTCAAGCCGGGAGAGATACTGGGGCTGGTGGGAAAAAGCGGAGGGGGCAAGAGCACCCTTATGAAGATCCTGAGGGGCATGGAGAGCTTTGAGCGGGGGAGGATCCTGCTGGATGGCCTCACTGTCACCCCCGACTCGGGAGATGATGTGAGGCGGGAGCAGATGGCGGTCACGGCCATCCATCTGCAAAGGGACTTTGCCCTCTGGACCGAGAGCGCTCTGAAGAATGTGGTGCGGAGGGTCTATTCTCGGGAGACAGGATACGAGGTTCTGCCCATTCCCGAGAATCCCAATTACGATCAGCTTTACCAGGAGGCCCTCTACTATCTGCGTCTGGTTGGCCTGGAGAAGAAGGCAAACCATCTGGCCACTGTCCTTTCCGGCGGTGAGAAACAGAGGCTGCTCATAGCCAGGCAGCTGGCCAAGAAGCCCAAGATCCTGCTCCTGGACGAGCCTGCGACCATGGCCTGTCCCGCCACCAAGCAGGAGGTCTTGGATGCTATAAAGAATGCCAATCGGGAGCTGAATCTGCCCATAATTGTCGTCTCTCATCTGCCGGAGATACATGCCTACCTGGCGGACAGGCTGATATGGATTGATGGCGGGGAGATTGTTGCTCAGGGCAAGCCGGCAGAAATCCTGAAAAGGTTCCTGGCCGGTATGGGCGAGGCTATGCCACTGTCAGCCAGATCTGCTTCCCAGCCCCTTATCCAGGTCAGAGGCCTGTACAAGAGAAACTGCCTGGTGAGCACGGGCGAGGTCCTGGAGGTCTTGGCCATGAAAGATCTCAATTTGGATCTCAATGAGGGAGAGATCACCTCCATCATCGGCAACAGCGGCGGAGGTAAGACCACTCTTCTCAAGATCATGCAGGGAGTGAGGATGCCCGACGAGGGCAGTGTCTTATATCGCCACGGCCAGAACTGGGTGGACATGACCGCCTATTCCCCGGAGAGGATGGAGGTGCGTCAGGGCCTGGGCATCATGTACCAGGAGTTCGCCCTTTATGCCGGAGAGATGATCATTGAGCAGATCGCCTATCAACTGGGGGTAAAGGGAACCGATGTCATAGAGAACGCCAGGGCGGTGGCGGAGGAGATGGGGATAAGCGACAAGGTCCTGGATACCATCTATGCCATGACCGATATGTCGGAGGAAGATGCCAAAGCAGCACTGGAGGCACTGGGGCTGACCAGGGAAATCTTCAAGGATCTCTTCCCACGCTTTCCATCCACCGAGGCGGAAAAGTTCGCTCGCCCGATCTTCCAGCTGCTCTCCCTGGAGCCGGAGGTCATGTGGAAGCTGCCCGAACAGCTCTCCGGGGGGGAAAAGGTAAGGGCATCCCTGGCTATACTACTGGCCGCCAGGCCCAGAGTGCTGATCCTGGATGAGCCCTTTGGAGACATAGACCCCATTACACTGCGGGAGGTCTCCAATGCCATAAAGAGGATCAATGCCGAGCTGGGGACCTCTATCCTCCTGGTCAGCCATCACGTCGATTTTGTGAAAGAGGTCTCCCACAGGGCCATCTACTTCGAGAACGGGGCTATTGTGGCCGACGGCAGTCCGGAAGAGGTGAGCAATATCTTTCTCTCATCCTGCAATGCGCCTTACCTCAAGCGTCTGGAGGAGCTCTCTATAGCCGGCGGATGATGGGCAATGGATGAGCAGATTCTCGAGGTCTACCGCCAGGTTGCAGATCAGATCTCGGAGCAGGAATTCCAGGATAAAGTAGAGGAGAAGGTTGCCCTCATGGCCGGCCTGTGCGACGGGCGGACGGCAGCCATGCTGGTAGCCCGGGACCTGGGCAGCAGTGAGATTCTGACCAAGATCAGAAGCATCAGGCCGGAGATGGGGAATGTCTCTTTTGCCGGCCGGGTCATTTCCATATCCGAGATCAAGGAATTTTCCCGTTCGGACGGCTCTGTTGGCCGGGTGGTCAATATGACCCTGGCCGATGAGACCGGATCGGTGCGCCTGGCCCTGTGGGATGAGAATGTGGAGCTGGTCCGATCCGGGGAACTGAAGATAGACCAGTGCCTTAAGGTCAGAGGCCTGGCCAGGGAGGGCTATGCCGGGACTGAGGTCTCTTTGAGCCGGGGGGGAGGCCTGGAAGAGGTGGACCTGGACATCAGGCCCCGCCAGGAGGCTTACAAGATCGCTGAGATCAAGGCGGACATGTCGGATGTGAGCCTACTGGGTATGGTGGTTGATCCCGGCGAGCTCAGGGAATTTTTGAGAAAGGACGGCAGGGCGGGCCGGGTCAGGACGGTGCTCCTGGGAGATGAGACCGGCAAGATCAGGCTCACTCTCTGGGACGATCAGGCGGCCATGTCCCTGGAGAAAGGGGAGAGCCTGGAGGCTATGGGCTGCTCCTGCCGGGAGAGGTACGGCTCTTTAGAGCTCTCGGCAGGAAGGCAGAGCTCCCTCAAAAAGAGCAGCAAGAAGGTTGTTTTCGTAGAGAGCATTACTCCCATCCAGGATCTGGAGGCCGGAGTCATCTGCAGCGTGGCCGGATTTGTGACCGGCCTCGGCGAGGTGAGGGAGTTTCAGAGGGATGACGGCAAAGCAGGACGGGTGGCCAATATCTACATCTCCGATGATACAGGACGGATCAGGGTGGCGCTGTGGGGAGATCATGTGGATCTAATCCAGGGCCTGGATCTGGGATGGCGGGCGGAGATCATAGACGCTCAGGCCAAGAGCGGCTGGAATGATGAGCTGGAGCTGTCCTGCGGTTGGCGCACCCGGATCACTTTCGCCCCGCCTGGATAGAATGGTTAAAGATAGAAGGAAAAGGACGGATAGATGGCTACGATATTGCTGGAGGATCTGCCGGGCGTCGGCCCAGCCACGGCGGAAAAGCTGCGAGAGGCTGGTTTTGGAACTGTGGAAGCCATAGCAGTAGCCTCTCCGGGAGAGCTGGTGACGGCGGCAGAGGTGGGAGAGGCCACTGCGGCCAAGATCATAGCCGGAGCTAGGCAGGCAGCCGATGTGGGCGGCTTTGAGACCGGGGATCTGATCCTGGAGAGGAGAAAACAGGTGGGCAAGATCACCACCGGCAGCAAGAGCTTCAATGAACTCATGGGTGGGGGCATGGAGACCCAGTCCATTGTGGAGCTGTATGGCGAGTTCGGATCGGGCAAGACCCAGGTGGCCCATCAGCTGGCGGTCAATGTGCAGCTTCCCGTGGAGATGGGGGGCCTGGGCGGCTCGGCGGTGATCATAGACACGGAGAACACCTTCCGGCCGGAGAGGATCGCCCAGATGGTTCGCGGGCTGCCGCCCGCTCCGGATGGCCAGGAGTGGGACCCCGACGAGTTCCTCCGGAATATCAGCGTGGCCAGGGCCTTCAACTCCAATCACCAGATCCTGCTGGCGGAGAGCGCCATGGACCTGGCGGAAAAGTCCCGCAGCACAGGCCGCCCTGTGCGCCTGCTCATAGTGGACTCGGTCACCGCACACTTCCGGGCGGAGTATGTGGGGCGGGGCACATTAGCCGACCGCCAGCAGAAGCTGAACAAGCACCTGCACGACCTGATGAGGTTCGGCGATCTGAACAATGCCTTGATACTGGTCACCAATCAGGTCATGGCCAAGCCGGACACCTTCTTCGGCGACCCCACCAAGCCGGTGGGAGGGCACGTGCTGGGGCACACTGCCACATTCAGGCTTTATCTGAGGAAGTCCAAAGGCGAGAAGCGCATCGCCAAACTGGTGGACTCGCCCAATCTGCCGGACGGAGAGGCGGTCTTCACTGTGACCACGGAAGGGGTGAAGGACTGAAAGCAACGTAATAGATGATGCCAAGGTGGCTGGCAGTTGG
>JAGOLL010000103.1 GCA_017994055.1 Methanothrix sp. | reverse complement strand
TGTCCGGATCAACGTAGACATAAACCGTCTGGCCGGTCGTCTCGTCCTCATAGGTGAAGTAAGTGAAGAAGGCAATTCCAGTATTGGGATTGAGGATATGATAATATTTTCTTCCCGTAACCGGATCTGAATAAACCTCCATGGGCAGACCGGTGTCGGAATCGGTATAGAGCTCATCAAGCCAGTTGCTGGTCAGATTCAACAGGGGCCGCAGATAATTGGGATCCCTCTCCAGCTGGCCGTCCACTATCTTGCTGCCCCGGGGTGCACTGCCCCAGCTCCATAAATCGCTATCGTTGTCCTGGCTCTGATTCAAACTTGCCTTTGGCGAATCAACAATTCCATTCTCTTCCTTGTAGTCCTCAATCCACTTCTGGGCAAACTCGCCGCTCACACTCTGGAAGATGGGAGGGCTCTGACCAGAAGAGAGACTGATGAAAAGACCGGCTAGGATCAATAAAATCAAAGTGCCGGCAGTGGAAGGGCTGGTAATCAGGACTTTTAATACAGGACTCATCTATTTTATCCCATCAGGATTTGAATTCATTCAATCCTATTCAATCTTTCTGGCTGCGACCTCGATGGCTCTGACCACGCTGTCCTTGGGGATGATGGTGGCCACGGGAATGGAGAGCAGCCTCTCTACAGTGGGGCTGACGATGGGAGCGCAGACCAGGGCGGAGGCGCCATCCCTCTCCGCCCGGACGGCAGCAATGATCGCCTCCTCTATGTTTGTGGCCGAGTACTCTCTTAATGTCAGCATCTTATCCCCTATCTTCATCTTCTTCTCGCTGATCTTGTCTAGGACGGGACGGGCGGCGATGATGGCAATGAAATTGCCCTCCGAGCCCTCCAGCTGTCGGACGGTCTTGACGATCTGGCGCAGGGTGGTGATATTCGGCTCCCTGTGCCCGGAGAGGATCTTGTAAAGGGTGCTCTGGGGGATGGCGGAAATCCGGGAAAATTCCCGGGCAGAGAGCCCCAGTTCTCCCAGGACATCTTTTAAAGTCTCTCTCAGGCTCTCGTCGGATTGAAAGGCCGCCCTCATCAGCCGCTCCACATTTGGCATACTATTGGGGCAATGCCTCTTTGATATTTCTACTTTTGGGATGAAAATTTGAATCATCGGCAAAGCCTTTTATATTCTCTTGGGGAAACATTGGGCAATAGTAAATGACTTTAATTCAGTTTTCACAAAAGGGATAATATTTTTCCCAAAACAGAAAACATTATATTCTACTGCGAGAGGCTTTCTCCCTATGGGCCAATTTCTGCTCAGATGTGTGAGCGATGGAACGCCTCAGTCGGAATATGCTCTAAGCTGCCCCCATGACCAATCGCTATTGCGCGCCGAATACCAGGCCAGGCAGATCCAGCCCAGAGATCTTCCCGGCATCTGGCGCTTTCTGGATTGGCTGCCGGTACAGAAAGCTTTCCCCGGCTTTGAGGCTGGTCCTGTGACCTATAAAAGCCGGGGCCTGGCCCGTCAGCTGGGCCTGGAAAACCTATTTATCGGCTTCAATGGCTACTGGCCGGAGCGTGGGAGCCGGCTTCCCACATGTAGCTTCAAGGACCTGGAAGCCGCCCCCACCATAGAGAGGCTCATGGAGAGGGGAGAGAAGGCCACCCTGGTCTTGGCCTCAGCCGGAAACACGGCCAGGGCCTTTGTCCATGCGGCTTCCCTGGCCGGCTGGCCTCTGCTTCTTTTTGTGCCGGAAAAGGCCCTGGGCAGGATGTGGACCGTTCTGTCCAACAGCGCCGGGCAGGTGACGCTTGTCGGCGTGCAGGGGGATTACTATGATGCCATTGTCATGGCCGAGAAGGCCTGCTCCTATCCCGGCTTTGTGCCCGAGGGAGGGGCCAGGAATATCGCCCGGCGGGATGGGATGGGCACGGTGATGCTGGATGCAGCTTTATTCCTAGGTCGGATTCCTGAGCATTACTTCCAGGCTGTAGGCAGCGGCACGGGAGGCATATCCGCCTGGGAGGCGGCCCTACGGCTGAGAGGGGACGGCCGATTCGGAGATAATCTGCCCCGGCTTCATCTGGCCCAGAATATCCCTAATGCGCCCATATTTTATCAATGGAAGGAACTGCCGCAAGAGCCCATCAGTGAGAATATGTTTGATGATGTTCTCTTCAACAGGAGGCCCCCCTATGCTATTCCCGGCGGGGTCAAGGATGCCCTACGGGAAACAGGCGGCGATGTCTATGGAATTACCGATGCCGAGGCAGGGAAGGCCAAGAGGCTTCTGGAGGAGAGCGAGGAGATCGATATACTCAACGCCCCGGCAGTGGCAGTGGCGGCACTCTGCCAGGCGGTGCAGGAGGGCAGGGTCCAGCCCAACGAAACCATCCTTCTCAATATAACCGGGGGAGGGCTGGCCAGGATGAAAGAGGATCATGAGCTGCAGGCTCTCCAGCCTCTGGCGACAGTGAAAAGCTGGGAGGAAGCAGCGGAGCTATTAGAGGGGAAGAGATGAGCCAGACTGCGAGTCAATCTATCAGGCCACTGACGCTCACCATTCAGGGCGGCGTGGACAAGGACGGCCATCCCGATGGCGTGCCATCCATGGAGATCGCCCGGGGAGAGATCATAGGAATAGTGGGGCCCACGGGCTCGGGAAAGAGCACACTTATAGCCGATATCGAGCAATTCGCCTGGGGCGACACCCCCTCAGGCAGGAGGATCTTGATCAACGGCCTGCCTCCGGCTCCGGAGCTGAGATCCGATCCCAGAAAGAAGCTGGTGGCCCAGCTCTCCCAGAATATGCATTTTCTGGCGGACATGTCGGTTGGGGAGTTTTTGCGCATGCACGCCAAGTCGCGGGGTAAAGACCCGGTTCTGGCGGAAAGGGTCATTGCCCTGGCCAATACCCTCACCGGCGAGCCGGTCAATCCCTCCTTCCAGCTCACCATTTTGAGCGGTGGCCAGTCCCGGGCGCTCATGGCGGCGGATATCGCTGTGATCAGCGACTCGCCCATTGTCCTCATCGACGAGATCGAGAACGCCGGTATCAAGAAGCAGGAGGCTCTGCGGCTCCTGGCCGGCGAGGGCAAGATCGTGGTGGTAGTGACCCACGATCCCATGCTGGCTCTGATGGCCTCCCGGCGCATAGTGATGAAGAACGGGGGCATGGTCAAGGTCATCAGCACCAATGAGGAGGAGCAGAGGGTCTTCAAGGATATCGAGAAGGTGGACGGCTGGCTGGCTTCTTTGCGGGAGACCATCCGTCAGGGCGAGGCAGTATCTTGAAGATGGTGGTGGCGGCGGGCACACCCGGCTCGGGCAAGACATCGGTGCTCATGCATGCAGTCAAGGATCTGCTCCGGGCGGGGCATCATCCGGCGTTGGTCAAGATAGACTGCATGTGGACGGAGGATGATGCGCGGTTCAAAAGGCTGGATGTGCCTGTGGCGGTGGGACTATCGCGGGACATGTGCCCGGACCACTATGCCATATACAATTTTCAGGAGATGATGGACTGGGCGGCAGCCCAGAAGGCGGATATTCTGCTAAATGAGACTGCGGGCCTGTGCCTGCGCTGCGCTCCTTATCCGGACAAGGCCCTGGCGATATGTGTAATAGACGTCACCACCGGGCCCAACAGCCCTCTCAAGGTGGGGCCGCTGCTGACCACAGCCGATGCGGCGGTGATGACCAAAGGGGATCTGGTCTCCCAGGCGGAGAGGGAGGTCTTCCGGGAGAGGATCATTGAGGCCAATCCGGGATGCCGGATCATTGAGGCCAACGGCCTTACGGGAAAAGGCTCCGCAGAGCTGGCGGAGCTGATCCGCACCTGGCCGGATGTGGAAGGAGAGATGGTTTTGCGGCACAATCCGCCCCTGGCCATCTGCACCTTATGTACAGGCGAGCTGCGGGTATCCAAGGAGCACCACCGTGGCGTGTTGCGCCATTTAGACGGCTTCATGGAGTACGTCGGGGAATAGAGAATGAAGCACATAGAGAAGCTCCTGCCGGGCTACAACTGCGGGGAGTGCGGCCTCTCTAGCTGCCGGGAGTTTGCGACCAAGCTGGTGGATGTGGCCGGGCTGGAGCGCTGCCCTATGCTCCGACAGGAGAGGTTTTCGGGCCGGGCGGAGCAGATCGCACGGCTCCTGGCCTGCCCGGATCGGGGAGAGGAGATTGTGGGTGTCTTAGACGGCCTGCGGGCCGACTTCGCCCTCGCCCCGCTGCCGGGAGAAGCATCCTGCCGGGAGGATCTTCATCCCTTCAATCCGGCGGCGCAACCGCAAGAGGGCGACGTCTTCCGCTACCGGCCACTGGGCTGCCCCATCACCCATTTTGCCCGTGTCCTCAAGTCGGATAAGGGGATCGTCACCGTCCACCTGGTGGGGCCGGTGCATCTCTTGCAGGGCAAGCCCGCCCCGGAGGATATTGGAATCTGCATGGTGACGGCCTTCGAGGGCGTGGTGAGCCGGGGCAGAAGGCCGGAGGTGGGGGAGACGGTGCGCTTCCTCCCCGAGCACTGCATGATGCAGAAGGTGCACTCCGGGGTGGTGGTGCACTCGGAGGGTGAGAGGGTGAGAATCGAGGGGATTGATTTGAAGGTGTGGTAGAGTGATCTGCCAGCCAAATCAAGCCTTTCATCTTCTGACGCAGAGACCCAATTTTCCGCAAAAGGATTTATGCTCAAAGATGGCAGGTCTATCTAACCTGAGGGCATAGAATGTACGAGGATAGAATAGCAATCGATCCGGCAGTGAGGCACGGAAAGCCGATAATAAAGGGCACTCGTGTTCCTCTCGAGATAATTCTCGGCTCACTTGCAGGCGGCATGGAGATCGATGAGATCGTCCAGGAATATGACCTGCAAAAGGAAGATGTTCTTGCGGCTCTGGAATATGCCACTCGGCTGATTGCTGGAGAAGAGATCTCTGCTTATGCCCAGGCCTAAGTTTCTGCTTGATGCCGATATGCCCAGGTCGAGCGCTAATGCAATCCGCTCTCTGGGCTTTGATAGTGCAGAATGTTAGAAATTAATCTGCGCGCTTGAGGCGCTTGACGGTCTGCGAGCCTATTTCGCCTTGGCGCCATTAAACGGCAAAGCCTCCCGCCGGCATATAGCCACCTCCAGGGCGGCGGCAGTCTCTGATTGGTGGCGACGAAGGGCGTCGAGCAGATAAGCCAGAATTGCCTTATAATCCCAGAACAACCAAGTAGGTCAGGAATTCTTCTATATCGATACCGGCATCTTTTATCAAAGAGCGCAAAAGCCCTTTTCTTAGTTCCTTATGGAGTGGAACAGATAGGGTTACAGCGGAGCCATCCTTTCTCATCACAGCATGGCTGCCAGCAATTCGGTCCACACGCCAACCGCCTCTGGAAAAAGCCTTCACCGTGTCTTTTCCTGAGATTAAGGGCAGCTTCTTCGACATATAGACATATATCCTTAGTCCATGATGGATCCCACATTCCGCAGTTTCAGTTCATCCCGTAATAATTTTTGCATTCCGGTCCCAACAACAATAGGATTGTCTTCTGCGGTCCGCTCAGATTCACGCTGACTTTAATAATTTTGCCACTTTCGAT
>JAGOLL010000102.1 GCA_017994055.1 Methanothrix sp. | reverse complement strand
TCCCCGAAAGACCCTCCCGTCCTTCAGCTTGACGATTACAGGCCCATTCAGTGATTCATTCAGAATATCAAGCGGTCTCTGACCCATTAACCTCTCTCCAGCATTGATAACCGCAAAAGGCTTCGGTTTCATGACGTGCTCGTTGCATATTTAAACCTATCGGGATATTCCTCAGCCCATGAAGATAAAATCCAGGCACCACCTCAAGGGGAGCGATGCCAGGAAGATCATAGCCAAGATAGAGCCCTTCCTGGAAGACCCTTCCCATCTGCGCCAATCATCCTTGGAGATGGCCGTAAGCGATGAAGGAGTCGATCTCATCTTCATCGAGGGGCGGCCATTGCTCATGATTGTGGAGGATCAGCCCTTCTTTACCGTGCTGGGAGCCATTGAGATGATGCCTTATAAGAGGCTGGTGGTGGTGGACTCCGGTGCAGTGCGCTTTGTGGTGAATGGAGCGGATATCATGAAGCCGGGGATAGTCTCTGCCGATCCGGAGATAGCTGTGGGTGACCTGGTGGTGATTGTGGAAGAGAGGCATAACAAGCCCCTGGCCATAGGCCGGGCCCTGGTGGCAGGGACGGAGATGAAAGGAGAGGGAAAGGCGGTCAAGTCCCTGCACCACGTTGGTGACGCCATCTGGAAGGGGCTGGAGGAGTAGAGAATGGAGAGCATCAACGAACTATTGGGCCGGGGCTTTTCCCTCTGGAGGGATAACCTCAACCTCTGCCTTCCCCATCTGCTGGGCTTCTTCTTCTCCCTGATGGCTCTTTTTGCCGGGATGATGGCGATCATATTCTCGGGAATCATGCCCCTGGAGGACTTCAATGAGACTGCTTTGCAGGAGATGCAGTATGTAGAGGATATGGAGGAGATGCAGATGCTGTGGGGTCAGATGGGGGAGCATCTGGCCGGTATGGAGGGCAGCGAGATCTTGCAGATAGCCTCGGCCATTCTGGCCATCTTCGTCCTGATAGCCCTGGTGGAAGCCTTCTTTGCCGCAGGGGCCATAGGCATGTCCAGGCAGGCCCTGGAGAAGGGAAGGTCGAGCACCTCTGCCATTTGGCAGGCGGGCCGGAGGCATTTCCTGAGCTTGTTTTTAGCCGAGCTGCTCATGACTCTCATAATCCTGATGGGTATGCTTCTGCTGCTTCCACTGTTGGCGGCGGGCCTGGAGGGACTGGGCCTGATGGCGGTGGCACTGGCTCTAATAGCCATATTCTATGCCCTGGCTCTGACCATAATCCTGTCCACCATGCCCTATGCCCTGGTGCTGGAGGACCTCGGTCCGCTGCGGGCCCTCCGGGCATCCATTGACTTCTTCCGCTACAACAAGTTCGATGTGGCTGTGTTATGGCTGGTGGTGGTTGCTCTCTCCCTGGGCTTGCAGATGGTGAGCGGGGCAATTTCCGGCGGCCAGCCCGGCCAGGGGCAGCCGATGTCAGCAATAACCGGAATGATCATCCTTCTGGTGTTGGCCCCGCTTTCCAACCTCTGGTGGACAAGGCTTTATATGAGCAGAAAGGGGATGCTGAAACAGGACGAAAAGGAGGATCTATGGTGAATTTTCCCAATATCAGTTATGCCGAACTCATAATACGCTTCCGGCAGTACACCCTGATGCAGCAGGCGGCTATTGCCGGGGTGATTGTGCTGCTGGTTTACATCCCCTATTCTTATTTCCTGCTCCGGCTGAATATTGTAGAATCCATAGCCATGGCCCTTTATTCATCCATTCTCTTCATAGTGGTTTACTATTTCACCTCGCTTATCATCACCAGAAAGACCAAGAAGATGGCCAGCCAATCTCTGGGACCGAAGAAGGGGCTCAGACATAAGTAGGGGCACTTTGCCTGCACCGGAAAGGTCCCTTCTCATAGCCCCTCCCGCCATAATCCCCAATTTTCTTTTCCCTAAACTATAAGTCTGCAGCCGCCTTATCCCTGGAACGAGGATTTGAAGATGGAGCTGAAGATAGTTGACATGAAGATTCCTGAGGGTGCCAACCTGGTTTTAGGACAGAGCCATTTTATCAAGACGGCAGAGGACATCTATGAGGTCATGGCCGGAGGCGTCCCCGGAGCGAAATTTGCAGTGGCCTTTTCCGAGGCCAGCGGCGACTGCCTGGTCAGGACGGAGGGAAATGATGAGGCACTGATCCAGGCGGCCAGGGATAACTCCCTGGCCTTGGCCTGCGGGCATACCTTTGTCTTGCTGATGATGGAAGCCTTTCCCATCAATGTGCTCAACAGCCTCAAGGCCGTGCCCGAGGTCTGCAATATATTCTGCGCCACAGCCAATCCATTGCAGGTTGTTATAGCCGAGACGGATCTGGGGCGGGGGATCATGGGAGTCATAGACGGCTTTTCCCCCAAGGGGGCGGAGAGCGCCACTGATGTGGCAGAAAGGCGCAAGCTGCTTAGGAGGTTCGGATATAAACTTTGATCTGGTGGTAAAAAACGGCCGGGTCTTCACCTCCACGGGCCAGATGAGCACTGAGGTCTGGATCAAAGATGGTCGGATTGCCGCTTTAGGGGGCGCCCATCGGGCCGAGGAGAGGATCGATGCTAGGGGAATGCTGGTTCTCCCAGGGGCAATAGACGTTCATGTGCACTTTCGGGACCCCGGCCCCAATTACAAGGAGGACTGGGCCAGCGGCTCGGCCTCGGCTGCGGCAGGTGGGGTGACGGCGGTCGTCGACCAGCCCAACACCGTTCCACGAACAATGGACGCCCGATCCTTTGAGGAGAAGCTGGAGATAGCCCGGCACCGCTCCTGTGTAGACTTCGCCCTCAATGCCGGGCCTGGAAAGATCGATGAGCTGAAGGAGGCGGGGGCCCAGGCCATAGGGGAGATATTCTCCTATGAGCACAGCGACGCAGAACTGGCGGCGATTCTTAGCCAGGTGGGAAGGGCAGGGATGCTGGCCAGCCTGCATGCCGAGGACGGGGCGATCATCAAGGAAAAGCTGGCGGAATTCTCAGGTCGGCATGATCCGGAGGTCTACTCTTTAGCCCGGCCAGCAAAAGCCGAAGCCGCAGCAATCGAGAAGGCCTGCGGCATCTCAGAGCGCCTGCACATCTGCCACCTCAGCTCGGCCCAGGGCTTGGCCGCCGTGGAGGCAGGCAGGAGGGCGGGGCGGACCGTGAGCGCGGAGGTGGCTCCCCATCACCTGCTGCTTAACGAGAAGGACTATCCGAAGCAGGGCAGCTTTCTCAAGATGAACCCGCCGCTCCGGAGAAAGGCGGATAACGATGCTCTCTGGCAAGCCCTGCGCTCTGGCAAGATAGACATTCTGGCCTCGGATCATGCTCCGCACCTGCCAGAGGAGAAGAGGGAGGATATCTGGGAGGCTCCGCCTGGCGTTCCGGGCGTGGAGACCATGCTGCCTTTGATGCTCATGGCGGTCAAGAAGAACCTCATCAGCCTGGAGAGGCTGGTAGATGCGCTCTCCGCCCAACCGGCCAGGATCTTCGGCTTAGCCGGAAAGGGCAGGATCGAGAGGGGGATGGATGCCGATCTGGTTATAGTCGACTCCAAGGCGGTGACTGAAATAAACGCCGGCCGCCTGCACAGCCGGGCGGAGTGGACGCCATATCAGGGAAAGCAGGCCATATTCCCCAAGATGACCATAGTTCGTGGTCGGGTGGTCTGGGATGGCGACCTCCAGGCTATACCGGGCTACGGCCGCTTTTTGGGCCGGCCCATAACACGAGAGAAGCAAAAGGTTTTATCAGAATGAGCCCCTACACTAGAAGCATGAGATCAGATTTATCAGGCAGCAGCGATCTGGAGCGGATGATCGGCAAAGCAGCAGTTGAGGCGGCCAGGATGTCCAGCCAGGCCAGCCAGGCGGCCAGGAAAATCTTAGGCGATGTGAGCAGTGAGATCTCCGAGACCAAGAGCTTCGACCTGGTTCCTGTGGACCTCATCGAAACCGAGGCGGAGCTGATCGCCCTGGTGGCACTGGCCGGAGCGAGCAAAGAGAACATCGACCTGCGGGCCACCGAGGACAGCCTCACCGTTGATGCCAGAATTGTGCCGCGGGAGGGCAAGTACCTGCGCCAGGAGATGGGCACCCTGCCCCGCCACCGGGAGATCAAGCTTCCCATAGAGATCAAGCCGGAGCAGGTCAAGGCCAGCTTCAGGGACGGCATACTGGAGGTGCGCCTGCCCAAGCTGGTGGTGGTGAACGCGCAGAGGGTGACGGTGGAGTAGAGGGCGATTCTCGGAAAATCTTTAGCTTTTTGCCCTATGCTTCATGGTAATATCAACCTGGCAACGCCAGAAAAGGAGGGTGGTGCAGCTGCCCTAACCCAAAAGGGCGGTGAGCACACTTTACCAATCCTGGTCATTTCTGATTTTAGACTGACGATACGAGCCACTTTGAATCAGACGTGACCTAAAGGTTTATTATCTATTCTACAAAAAAGAGCCCCCTTAGGAGATACCTTAGGAGGTATGATATGATAGCGATGCGGTTCGTTTTTGCTTTACAAGCAGCTCTTTGCATGTCGGCATTAGTGCTAGGAGCTTCCGCACAACCAACTGAGTATGATACGCCTGACGGCACTATAACATTCATTCTCCCTGCCGGGTATTATATGAACGATGATGAGCCATTTAGCGAAGATGAAGCATTCGTCTACGAAGACGGTACAGGATGGTCACTCGAAGCTCTAAAAGATGGTTTAAACGGAGAGGAAAAATCCTATCATTTAAATATCCTAGCATCTGATGCAGAATTTGAATCAAAGGTTGACGAATTCGGGGGAAACGATGTTGATGAATCCTACACTGAAACCGCATCTGGGAATAAAGCATGGATCGGATTGAGTAAAGAGTTCGAAGGTAGGTATAATGCATTAATAGATTTATCGAATGATAAAGTAATCCTAATAAATTCAATTCCTAAATCGGATTCTACTCAACCACAAGCAGGAATGACTGCCGATCAATTCAAAGAGTTCGTGGAGTCAATCAGTATTGATTGAGCCAAACAAGATGAGTTCGCCGATAAATGGAGAACCTAGGTATGATAATCCCTTCTGCACAATTTGAGCATCAACCTATGAGCGTGGAATCGGCATGTAGAGGTGACATCAATATACGGATTGATGAGTTTATCATTCCTTTGAAGTTTTTGCATATCTGGCCAGAGGAACTAAGCTCTGGATATATTGAACTCTATGGCTTATTCGAGTTATATGACGATCTAAATGATGAGGAACAACTAGCATTAGGTCGTCTGCATGGAATAGATGGGAGGGCTAGATATTTTAGATTGTCCTGCCAGCCACCCGATAAAGAAGCTATAGAGATTGCGTTGAAGTGCAAAGTTTCAGGAGCATTAAACGGATACGAATATAACTTCATAGCTGCAGCAGACGATCTTTGAGATAAAATAAGCGATTCCCACCAAGTAATGTAGTAACCCACATTCCGCAGTTTCAGTTCATCCCGTAATAATTTTTGCATTCCGGTCCCAACAACAATAGGATTGTCTTCTGCGGTCCGCTCAGATTCACGCTGACTTTAATAATTTTGCCACTTTCGATA
>JAGOLL010000101.1 GCA_017994055.1 Methanothrix sp. | reverse complement strand
ATATAATCGAGAGCAAAATGGAGAACCTGGCTCTTCTGGACATATCCGTGGCCGGAAAGGGAATGTTTTGCGGCAAAATTGGATAAATAGAACATAGGAAGAATGTATGTATGTCTTTATAGGAAAAGATTTATATTAAATAAGGCCCAATGTATTTAAAGACTTTCCTCAATAAAAGAAGCTAAAATAGTCATCAAGAGGACTAGAGCATGACTACTCATGCAATAGCATACGTTGAATGGCACCGTTTTCGACCAGGTGATGGTGGGGTTTCTGTTTTTGATTACGGAAGCAATCAGAAGGAATTACTTGGAAGGGTATCCAATGGAGGGACTCTCTGGTTGGTTACGAGCAGAGATAAGACTCCTAAGCGATATCATCTTGCATATAAGCTTGTGAACTGCAAGGCAATACCACCCGAACAATCTTTGTTCTCTGGAAAGGAGTACGATTACGTAGTCCGAGCTCAGGACTGGCAACAGTCCCGCCATTTTGGATACAACGATGCAACTGACATTTTGCGTCGGCTGCAGTTCACTTCGGGAAGGCCAATGTCGGAAGAAGCAGAAATTGAGCTTCGACTGCGAAATATTCCAGAGCTGGCAACCGAGGATGTTGCCTTGCTGGAGCGTCTGCAACATAAAATCGAGGATGGACGCGCAGTTTTCATTAGTTATTCGCACGAAGATGATGCATTTGCGGCAGAGATAGAGCATGAGCTGAGAAAGCGCGATATAACCGTAAGTCGCGACGCAGTATTTCTGCTCCCCAGTAACGACTGGAAAAAGGCTATCCTGCAAGAGGTCATGAGCACTGATTCTTTCGTCGTGCTTATAAGCCCCAACTCAGCAAAATCTCGTTGGGTAAAAAGGGAGGCTAATTGGGCAGTGAAAGAATTTAAGGCGCATGGTTTAGTCAAGTCCATCACTCCAATAGTTCTACCGGATGGAGGATGGGATCTGTTTTCAGAACTTCATTGCTTCCAGCGATGGGACTATCCTGAGCCCGAGAGACAACAGGAAGAATTCGATAAATTGGCTAAGGGAATTGTTCTGTCACGGAGAGCTGAGAGAGGGGGGTACAGAAGTAGGCTATCGGAAAAGGATCATCGATAAGGCCATAGCTTTCGGCAGGGCATTGTGGACAACCTGGAGACGGGAGGAGCAGGATAATAGCCGATGGCGATGAGGAAAATCTCAGGTGGTCGGCAAGATCGTGGCTGGCGACTAGATCGTTTCCGGCTGGATAAGGGCAATGAGGTCATGAGTAAGATGCTTTTTATAATCGATGCCAATAAAACTCTGGTGGATATGAGATCCAAACTTGGCTGCAAAGATCTGAGCAAGACACCTTCGTTGGGCTGCCAGTCCGCTGATCCCGGTCTTCTTCCCAAAGCTTTTCATCTCTTTTTCCGCACTGCCTTGCCTTCTCCGCCACCTCTTCCACCTATGTCAAGCCTGCTCCTCAAATACCGGCCTGTGTGGCTCTCCTCCACTGCCGCCACCTCCTCCGGGGTTCCCTCCGCCACGATCCGCCCTCCGGCGCTGCCACCCTCCGGGCCCAGGTCGATGATGTGGTCGGCGCACTTGATCACATCCAGATTGTGCTCTATGACAATGACCGTGTTGCCCTTGGCCACCAGTCCGTCCAGCACAGAGATCAATTTCTTGACATCATCAAAGTGCAGCCCCGTCGTGGGCTCGTCCAGCAGGTAGACCGTGCGGCCGGTGCCCCTTTTGGCCAGCTCCCTTGTGAGCTTTATCCTCTGGGCCTCTCCGCCGGAGAGGGTCGTGGAGCTCTGCCCCAGCTTGATGTATCCCAGTCCAACAGCATTCAGGGTGTCCAGCTTGCTCTTTATGGCCGGGATGTTCTGGAAGTGCTCCCCTGCCTCCTCCACAGTCATGTCCAGGACCTCGGCAATGGACCGGCCCTTGTACTTGACCTCCAGGGTCTCCCGGTTGTAGCGGCTTCCCTTACACTCCTCGCACTCGATGTAGACATCGGGCAGAAAGTTCATCTCGATCTTGATCAGGCCGTCCCCCTGGCAGGCCTCACACCGCCCCCCCCGCAGGTTGAAGGAGAAGCGCCCCGCCTTGTAGCCCCTGACTCGGGCCTCCTTGGTCTCGGCAAAGGCCTGGCGGATGGGATCGAAGATCTTGGTGTAGGTGGCAGGATTGGAGCGGGGGGTGCGGCCGATGGGACTCTGGTCTATGACAATGACCTTGTCCACCTCCAGGTCGAAGGCCATGCCGTCGAACTGTCCCGGCTCATGGCTGGACTTATAGATCTTCTTCATCAATGCCCGGTAGAGGGTGTCGTAGATCAGGGTGGACTTGCCCGATCCAGAGACACCAGTGACGGCGGTAAATACTCCCAGGGGTATGGCCACATCTATGTTCTGGAGATTGTTCTCCCGGCAGCCCGTCAATCGGATGAATGAGCTGCTGCAGCGCCTTTTAGCAGGTGGGTCGATCCTCTTCTTGCCCGATAGGTACTGGCCGGTGAGGGAGTCCGGGTTGGCCTCAATCTCCTCCGGTCTGCCTTCCGCCACCACATATCCGCCGTGAATTCCCGCTCCAGGACCTATGTCCAGTACATGATCCGCCGCCCGGATGGTCTCCTCATCATGCTCGACGACGATGAGGGTGTTTCCCAGGTCTCGCAGCTTTTTCAGGGTCTCTATGAGCCTGGAGTTGTCCCTCTGGTGCAGGCCGATGGAGGGCTCATCCAGAACATAGAGCACCCCGGTGAGGTTGGAGCCGATCTGGGTGGCCAGGCGGATCCTCTGGGCCTCGCCCCCGGATAGGGTTCCGGCATTGCGGGATAAATTGAGATATCCCAGACCCACATGCTCCAGGAAGCCCAGCCGGGAGGAGATCTCCTTCAAGACCTGCCTGGCGATCTCCTTCTCCTTTTCCGTGAGCCGCTGGCCAAGGCGGGCAAAGAAGGCAGAGCTCTCGGAGACCGAGAGGTCGGTCACATCCACAATGGACTTTTCCCCCACCTTCACCGCTAGAACCTTCTCTTTTAGCCTCCTGCCCCCGCAGGCAGGACAGGGCAGCACCCTCATGAACCTCTCCAGCTCCTCCCGGCGGTACTCAGAGGCGGTCTGGCCATAGAGTCGTATGCTCTGGGGTACCAGCCCCTCCCACTGGCCGTTATGCTCCCAGTAGGCGTCCCCATTTCTCATGCTCATGGAGAACTGGATGCGCTGGTCCGATCCGTACATCAGGGCCTCGTACTGAAGGGGGGTAAGGCTCTTGATAGGAGTGAAGATATCAAATCCAAAGTGCTTGGCCACGGCAGCCAGATGCTGCCCCCGCCAGCCGTCAACGATGTTTCTGTAAAGGGCCACTGCTCCATCGGCTATGCACAGCTCCTTGTCCGGTATGATCAGGTCGGGATCGAACTCCATTCTGATGCCCAGGCCGTCGCATACCTCGCAGGCTCCAAAGGGGGTGTTGAAGGAGAACATGCGCGGCTGCAGCTCCTCAAAGACCATGCCGCAGACGGGGCAGGCCAGGCGGGCGGAGTAGAGCTGCTCGTGATCCGGGAAGAGGGCTACGATCAGCCCCTCCGCCCTGGCCAGGGCGCTCTCCACCGCCTCCACCAGCCTGGACCGGTCCTGAGAGGGATCCAGCCGATCCATGACCAGGTCTATATCATGCTTTTTGTAGCGGTCCAGATCGATGGCCTCATCGGTGCGACGGATCTCTCCGTTTACCCTCACTCTTGAGAATCCCTCCGAATTGAGGTCGGAAAATAGCTGGCCGTATGTCCCCTTCTTCTGGCGGATGAGGGGAGCGAGGATGGTGACCTGAGAGCTTCCTGCTTTTCCTTCCTCGGTTTTTTCATCCGGGCCGCAGGCAGCCTTTTGCGCCTGCAACAGAATGCTCTCTGCAATCCTCTCCGGCGACTGGGATTCGATTTTTATGCCGTGGACCGGGCAGTGGGGAACACCTATGCGGGCGAAGAGCAGGCGGAGGTAGTCGTAGATCTCAGTGACCGTCCCCACAGTGCTGCGGGGATTCTTGGAGGTGGTCTTCTGCTCTATGGATATGGCCGGGGATAGGCCCTCGATGCTGTCCACGTCGGGCTTGTCCATCTGGCCCAGGAACTGGCGGGCATAGGCGGATAGGGACTCGACATATCGACGCTGCCCCTCGGCATAGATGGTGTCGAAGGCCAGGGTGGACTTGCCCGAGCCGGAGACGCCGGTGATGACTATGAACCGGTCCCGGGGCAGCTCCACGGTGATCTCCTTTAAATTGTGCTCGCGGGCACCTTTTACGATAATCGATTTCATGGAAGGCGGTCTCACGGATGAATCATTTTGCGGCCATGGCTATGGCGCAGGATGGACTTAATCCTTTTCGGCCCGGCGGCAGTATCCCGAAATTGGGATGGAACGGAATATCTTATGTCCTTGTCTCCGCCAGCCGGGCCACGGCATAGGCGGGAAAGACATCCGATATCCCGGCCCCATACCACTCCGATATGCGCAGGCATTCCATCCCCAGAAATGCGGCTGCCTCGGCGATCAAGCTCTCGCCCGTCCCCGCCGCCACTACCTTCTCCAGGCCGTGCTCTGTTGCCTGCCTGGATATAGCCGCCACCAAAATCTTCTTCTGTCTGCAGCAGGCCTGATCGGCAATGGCCATGGCTGCGCCTTCACCTATCTCCTCCAGATCGGCGCAGACAGACCGCGTCAGACGGCGCAGTGCAGCCTGCCTGTCCTTTCCCGCCCCATCAGCGGTATCGCAGGAGTAACGCTCCGGAGATATCTGGCCCAGCGCCAGTCGGGCATCAGCCATTATTGAGAAGAGCTCCGGTGCCAGAGGCACATATCTCCCCCCGATCCTGGCTGCAGGAAGGATGGAGTCAAGCCGGGTTCGGAGCAGGCCCATGTAGACCAGCTCCCCTGCCGCCAGGCGGAGAAAGTCGGTCTTGGCTGCAGCTGCCCGTCCGGAAATGATGGGTATGATATCTGTGGTGGTGCTGCCCATATCCACAAATAGGCAGTCATGCTCCTCCTGGCCCAGAAATGCGGCTGAGGCGGACCAGTTGGCTGCAGCCAGTTTCATGGGATCGCTCCAATCAAATCCTTCCGTTCCCCAGAAATAGGCGGGGATGGAAAAGGCTCTCCTGATGCAGTCCATCAAGCTCTCCAATCCTTCTCTCTTGCAGGAGAAGCAGTCAGCCAGCTCGCCGGTGATCACAACCGCCACCGCCTCCGCTTGTGGCTGGCTCCTGGCAATGCTGCACAGCACCTCCTCCAATGGCGCACCCTTCCAGAGTGGCAGATAGACGCTTTCAGTGAAAAGGCCATCCGAACTGGCGGCCTTGGTATTGGCCCCACCGATATCCAGGCCCAGGATCATGCTTGCTGCCAAGGCCATTTGAACCATAAAAGCTTTAGGTCGGAAGAGTACTTTAAGCCTCAATTTCGGAGATCATGATCATGGCTGCCAAAGAGAAGTTTGCTGAGCCCACTTACCTGGAATATGGATTCGGAGAGCTGGAGCATAAGGTCATAAAGCCGGATATCTGCTGCCGATGCGGCACCTGCGAGGCCTTCTGCCCCAGAATAGATCATGTGGAGAACAGGCCCGACCTGGTGAATTACGATCCCCTCTGCGGCCTCTGCTTCACCTACTGCCCCAGAAC
>JAGOLL010000100.1 GCA_017994055.1 Methanothrix sp. | reverse complement strand
GATTTCCGTCTCCAATGCTGTTTCCGCTCTCGGCTGAAAGGCCCTTGATCGCTGCCTGGGTGGTCTGGCCATCAACTATGGCATGGCCGGCGCTGGTCAGTATGAGCAGATCGGCATCGCCCTTTTCGACCTCTAGATCCTGCATGGCAGATTTTGCAGCAAGCGAGCCGAGCTCCTGCATGACTGCATCATCTGCCAGGGCCAGCCCTGGAACCAGAGCCAGAAGAAGGACCGCGGTTAATGTTTTGAATTTAATATTCGTTTTAACTCCTCCTATAGGTTTTAGTATTAATACGTATATTTAAGAATTTCTCTTTAATTTTTAATACTAAATCAACTTGGTCGGTGGGAATGCCACTAGAGCAGCTCGGCAGCTTTGCAGATTGATTATTGCAGCGCAAATTAAATCATTTCATAATGGTCTTATAAGTTCCACCCTTTGCCTTTATTGCCCTGTTCTTCTCCAGAGCTACTGCAATCCTGAAAATTGACTTTGCTTCCAAATGATTGGGATCTGGCCTATTCTCAGTGAAGCTCGTCAATCGATCTATTTCTAGAGCCATATCCAGAAAGCAAGCCATGAGCCACTCTTCTCTTAATGCCCGGATAGTCTTCCTCCGCAGTCTCTGAATATCCTCATTCTTGGGGCATAACTTGGATAGCATTAAAGCCTAAAAGCTATTTAACCAAAAATGATAAATAGGTTTAAAGTTAAAAGACCATTTGGCCAAAAAGGGCTGGATTGCGAGACAGATGAGGAAATATTAGAAAATTGAGAAAGGTGATGGAATTGACCAATGTGTTTCCCTACTTTATTGGAATTTTAGCACTGGCTTTTATATTGCTGGTTGCCAGTGGACTGATGTAAACCTATAAAATTTTTTATGCCATAAAAGGCAATAAAGCCGAAAAAAACTTTTTATTGGCCGTTTATTGGCCATGAGTAGCCTTTTTCCTTGCCTTGATCCCTGACAGTATGATTTAAATGCCTGAAAGGCCTGGGTTTTATTAATAATCGGCAGGGGGAAGGCGGAAGCCTATGCCAAGCGCCAGGTATACCCGGATAGAGATCACTGAGGAGGCCTATATGGGCCTGGAAGCAGAAGCGGTATTGCAGGGCAAGACCCTGAAGAAGCTGGCATCCAATCTGATACTGCAAAGCATATCATCGAAGGCCTTGAGATTCGTGCAGGAGAGCAGTCCATTGCCTCCCGAAGAGGATGTTGAGATCGAAAAGCAATTCAGTGCCCCAAAGAGGCATAGGCTCAGGATATCAGAAGACAGGGCTGCCATCCAGCAGATCAAAAATCTCTGGGCTGAAAATCCCCGGCCGTCGCAGAGGGAGATTGCCAGGAGGATCAATTATCCTGCTTCATCCGCAAAGTATCAGATCAAGATGATGCTACAGCGGGGCGAGATCAGGCGATGATGACATAGCCTGAGGAATTCTATTTTTTCACGCATCGGACATATATGCGGTAGCCGAAAAGGTTGAGAGAGCATCCCGGATCTATCCGCCGCTCCAGAATGGTCGAGAGCCGCTCCTGAATATATCCCGGATCGATCATTGCCCGCCAGGGGCTCAAGAAAAGGTATCCCTGACAGGGCTTATAGTCAAAGCCCCGACAGGATACCACGGCGAAGCCCGCCTCCTCCAGCGCCCCATAAAACTCGGCGGCAGTCATATATTCCGGGGGCCTGATGCTCTCTTTAAAGATATGCCTTCGTATCAGGGTATAGTGAGAGGATCGGTTGAAGAAGTCCACCGCCAGAGTCCCCTCTGGCTTTAATATGCGATAGAACTCCTGCAGGGCTTCTGTCGCTGCTTCTATGTGAGGCAGGCAGGTCAAGACCCCGCTGCTCACCACATGATCGAAGCAAGAATCCCGGAATGGAAGGCTGTTGACCGAGCCCTGCAGAAAAGCGGCCCGTCCGTCATCCTCCGCCCGGCGCGCTGCCCGGCTTAGCATATTGCCGGAGAAGTCCATGCCCACCACTCGAAACTTTGGCCGGCTGTCAACAACTCCGCCTCTGTTTTTCTTCAGGGCTCGCAGCAGGAGATTTCCGTTGCCGCATCCAGCATCCAGGACCAGGCCCTCTGCTCCGGAAAAGCAGAATCCTGAAGCCTCCTCCTCAAAGTCCGCCATTATCTTCAATATATACTCCGGTGTATCATCGGGAAGATCGCGGGCCAGCTTGAGATCCGCGGAATCGCCGCATCTTGTCTGAGCCTCCCAGAAATCCAGCTCCACCCGATCCAGATAGCCGCCCCTCGACAGGCAAACACCTCCTCTGCTCTCTTTTCGGCCATTCCATCCAGGACGGGCTGGCCATATAATGCCTGTGGCCTGGGCGGAGGCGGGATGAGAGTTATTAATAGTCTGCCGGAGCAGATATCTCTTGCATCAGATCATCCTTTGAGATTGGATCTGATGCTCTATGGGGATCAAGCTATGAGAGATCAAGATGCAGGCATCTCTCCAGAAGAGAGGGACCATAGGGAGATCAAGGAGATCTCCAAAAGGGTGGTCCAGGATCTGGAGGAGATTCTCAAGGCAATGAACAAGGCGGCAGATCAGATATCATCCGGGCGGGGGGCGGAGGAGATAGATGACAGCGGCTTTCAGCTATTTCTGGCCAGAAAGGATTCCCAAGACAAAAGCAGCCGGATCGAGGCGATACTCTATGCCCTGAACCACGAGGATTTCTATCGCCGGCTGGAGGCTGCCGCCGGTGAGGCTGGCCTGTGCCTGGAGGAGGAGACCAGACTGGAGGTGGAGCTGCCCGAGGCGGAGTTTGAAGAGAATATGATTACAGGCGGCTTTGAAAGATATAAGGGTCTGGCGGTGGAGCATTATAACCGGTGCCTGGAGGATCTGATGGTCGCTGTATGCTATAGACTTCGAGAGAGGGGATTTGCCGTGGCCTGCGTTCCGGATGAGGATGTCATATTCTATCTGCCGATTGGCAGTGGATGAGATCGCAGCATTCTTCGATCCAAGAGCCGGGAGGGATTATCTGTGACTGTATCCGGGCCTCTGGCAATTTCTGCCTACTTCCTGCTCTTTGCCCTGGTGCACAGCCTTCTGGCTGACCGGGCCTTCAAGGGCTGGGCCAGGAGCATTATAGGCCCTACCTTTGATCGCTGGCAGAGGCTGGCCTATAACCTGCTGGCCATAGTCATGACACTGCCCTTCCCTCTTATGCTGCTGTCTCTTCCGGACAGAATTCTCTGCCAGATCACATCGCCCTGGATTTGTTTTATAGTGGGAGTGCAGCTTATCCTGTCAGCAGCCATGCTTCTCACCCTGCGCCGGACTGGAGCCGCCTCGTTTTTGGGGCTATCCCAGATAGGGAATAGGGGCAGGAAAGACGATGTAAACGGCCTGGTGACCACGGGCTTTTACAGCCGCACCAGAAATCCCTTATTCCTCTTTGCCGCCATCATCCTCTGGCTTACTCCAATCATGACCGAGAGCTTGCTGGCCTTCAATATCCTGGCTACATTTTACTTCTATCTCGGTGCCCTACATGAGGAGAGATCGCTGAAGGCTGAATACGGGGCCGCATATGAGGAATACAAGAGCCGTGTGCCCATGTTCCTGCCCCGCCTGAGATCGGCAAGCAAATAAATAATGATGAATTCTAATTATCAGCAGAGGGTCCCATGAATTCAAGATGTCCCGGAAAAGGCAGAAGACATGCGTATGTACTCTGCCTCGCTGCAATGTTATTGATATTAGGCTGCCAATTTTCAGCTATGTCAGCCGAGTCAGGAGCACCCGTCCCGCCGGAGAAATTCTCAGATGATTACTACAAGGTCTTCGGCACGCCGGATCTGACCGTCTCCCTGGATAGCAATCGCCTCTATCAGGGAGAGAAAGCCTCTCTTTTTTTGACCCTGGCCAACCGGGGGCGGGTCACCTCTTTCCAGGTCAACGAAGAGCCGGGGGCGAATAAAAGAGAAGAGATAATAGCAGCGCAAAAGGAGCAGGAGCTGGAGAAGCTGAGGACGACGGCTCAGGATGTCTCCGTCCGCCTGAGGGCAGAAAACGAGAGTGCTATAGACATAACCAGATCGGTGGCTTATCCAGGCAGCATCCGGGAGGGCCAGACCTCAGCCAGGCTGGAGTTTCCCCTCGAGGCCTACGAGAATGCTGCTCCGGGAGAGTACCGCATCTATGCTGATCTGAATTACACCTATCAGAGAGATGTCTCTGTAAAGGGAGATGAAGACAGGCCGGAGAGCCCGGATGTATTCTACTGGTACCAGCCCCTCAGCCAGACCATTCCCCTCATCCTCACTGTACAGAGGCATAGCCTGGCCCAGTTTGCGATTCTGAATACCTCGCCCCAGACACTATCTGCCGGGTCTGAAGATAATGTGGTGAAGATCGCCATCAAGAACGTGGGCAGTGAGGCGGCCAAGGACCTGGTGGCAAGGCTGGTTCCTGAGAGCGGGATCTATGTGGCTGTGGATGAGTCACCCATCCCCGTCCTGGAGCCGGGAGAAGAGGCGGAGCTGATCTACAAGCTGGATGTATCCAAGGATGCCGTGCCCGGCAAAAAATACCGGCTGACGGTTAACTTTGAGTTTTCCGATCGCTTCCGCGACGATCTCACCGACTGGGAGAACGCCTATCTTGGCATCGAGCAGGATGGAGCGATAGGGTCCGCTGCCTTGGCCCTTATGCTCTTCATCCTGTTGGCCGGACTGGTTATTGCCATTAAAAACAAGGATAATATCCTGGGCAAAATCCATGGCAGAAATTGAGGGAGGAAAGGATTTCGCCGGGACCAGGGGAGTGCAGGCAGTCTCGGCTCGCGGCATCAGCAAAAGCTTTGGCCGGCAGAGGGTGCT
This sequence comes from Methanothrix sp., assembly GCA_017994055.1. Classification (GTDB taxonomy): domain Archaea; phylum Halobacteriota; class Methanosarcinia; order Methanotrichales; family Methanotrichaceae; genus Methanothrix. The sequence continues at coordinate 810 of JAGOLL010000100.1, read as the reverse complement.
GGACGAACTGTCGGTGGAAATCCCCTCCGGCCTGACCTACTGCCTTCTCGGCCCTAACGGCTCGGGCAAGACCACCTTCATCCGGGCGGTGGTGGGGCTGCTGCGCCTGGACGGAGGGGACTTGCAGGTCTTGGGCCGGCCTGTGGGCGAGGTAGCCCGTCTCTACCACCGCATTGGCTACATGACCCAGCACAAAGCCCTCTATCCCGATCTCACGGTAGAGGAGAATATGGAGTTTTATGCCGGGCTGTACAGCCTGACCAGGAAGGTGCGGGTGGAGAGGATAAAGGAGCTGCTCCGGATGGTCGAGCTTTCCGCACATCGCAGCCGTCTGGCCGGAGACCTCTCTGGTGGCATGTATCAGAGGCTGTCTCTGGCCTGCACGCTTATTCACGAGCCGGAGCTTCTCCTTTTGGACGAGCCCACTGTAGGGGTCGACCCCCGGGTGCGGCAGACCTTCTGGGAGTACTTCAACCGCATGGCCGAGGAGGGAAAGACAGTTCTCATCACCACCCACCTCATGGATGAGGCGGAAAAGTGCCAGCGGGTGGGGTATATGCGGGCGGGAAGGATGGCGGCGGAGGGCAGTCCTGAGGAGATCCTGGATAAGGCGGGGCTGCAGCCCATCCTCAAGCTATGGCTGGCCGGGCCTGAGGATGGGGCAGCTCTTCTTTCCAGGCAGGGCTATCCGGCCTCGGTGAAAGAAGGAGCAGTGCTGGTGGGGCTGGAGCGCCGAGGCCAGGTCAAGGAGATACTGGCGCTGGTGGAGCCCCTGGACATGAGGCTGGTCGAGCCCAGGCTGGAGGAGGC
>JAGOLL010000099.1 GCA_017994055.1 Methanothrix sp. | reverse complement strand
GTGTAATTAGGCAGGAGAGAGCGCAAAGCATAGAAGGGCAGCATGAAGAGGCTGCCCAGCATCAATACCATGATCGCCTTGATCTCGGTTATGCCCCCGTTCTGGATCAGAGGGCCGAGCAGGGTTATGCCCGCCTTGGGGCTGGCCACATAGACTGTGAGGGGGATTATAGTCTCCGGGGGGATGGAGAAGAGGCTGGCCAGGGGTGCGACATCCAGAGATTGCAGAATACCCTCTCGGCTCAGATAGAGGACCAGGAAGGTCATGATGAAGTATAGGCTGGCTATCCTCAGGAATATGCGTTTCTGACTCTGCAGAGAATTCCTGGCTGCATTCCAGTATCTTTCCCGCCGCACATAGGAGGAAGAAGCTGACGATTTGGCCAAAGACGCTTCATCCGGTCCAGTCCCGGCAGAGCAGGACGCTGATCTCTGGGTATTTCGAGCGTCATCTGCATCCAGATAGGTCCTGCCCAGTATCATGACCAGAATAAGCTTGATCAGCCCTGTGGCGATGGAGATGAGAGCATAGGCTCCCCCCACAAATATGCCCAGGACGGGAATCACAAAGGCCAGTTGATAGGTGAAAAGCTCCCGGAAGTAGACCGGCACGCTGTTCATGATCGCGCTCAGGAAAGCCTGCCTCTCGCTTAGATGCCCCTCCTCTTTCAGCTTGGCAATCATGGTATTGGCGGCGAGAGCGGAGCCCAGGCTGACGACAAAGGATGAGGCGGAGACGGCTGGGAGATGTGATACGGATACAAGCGGACCGGCCAGACGGGATATTCGGGAGAAGGCATCAAGCTCCAGGAGAAAACCGGTTAAAAATAGCATGATAAAGACTTTGCTCATGGGAGAGAAGGTATCGCCTAGGGCTTGGAGGAGAAGATCGAGCATCGTATTGTCCTTGATCTTTTATGTCTGCAATCTCACATCGTTTTTTTTATAACTTTCGGTTAATGCTTATTTTTATATTATGCAGATTTAGAAATGATCCGCAACATAGGACATAGCAGAGCATGGATGAGGCGGAGCAAGCCGGAGTGGAAGGACTTGGTATGCTCCTCCTCGAAGGCAACCAATTATAGCCTCTCCCGGCAGAAAGTAGCAGATCGATCCACTTAAAAGCCCTGTGGCTATGTCGTTTAGCGGATAGACAAGTTCCTTTCTCAGATGGTGCAATTGCTGGAAGAATCAAGAGATCGAAGGATAAAAGTGCTGAATGTGGTCTATGGGTTTAGTTAATTATAAAAGAATATTTTAAGAATATATATTTAAGCCTCTGCCTCTCCCATCAACCGGTCCACCAGCCACTCCGGCTCGAACTTTACCAGATCGGGATAGGTCTGGCCTACGCCCAAAAAGAGCACCGGCTTGCCGGTGATATAGGCTATGGATATGGCTGAGCCGCCCTTGGCATCGGCATCGGTCTTGGTCAGTATAGAGCCGCCTATGGGAACGGACTCATTGAAGAGGCGGGCCCTCTCCACGGCATCGTTGCCGGCTATGGCCTCATCGACGAAGATGAGCAGATCTGGCTTGGTCACCCGGACGATCTTTCTCATCTGATCCATGAGATTGATATTGGTGTGCAGCCTTCCCGCCGTGTCCGCCAGGACCACGTCCTTATTATGGGCCCGGGCATACTCTATGGCATCGAATATCACTGCCGCCGGATCGCCGCCGGTCTTGTGCTTTACCACCTTCAAGCCCAGGTTATTGCCGTGCACCTCCAGCTGCTCTATCGCCCCAGCCCGGAAGGTGTCGCCAGCCGCCAAGACCACGGAGTAGTTCTGGTTCATGAGGTATCTGGCCACTTTAGCGATGCTGGTGGTTTTGCCCGTGCCGTTCACTCCTACGAAGAGTATCTTGACCGGCTTTTCCTTGGACTTCACATACTCGTCAAAGTCCAGATGGTTCTTGGAGAGCAAAGTTATCAGGGCATTTCTCAGAGACTGCTCGGCTATGGCTCCGGTGTCCGCTCCTATCTTCTTCTTCTTGCCCACCAGATCGGATTTGACCTCCCGCACGATCTCCTCAGCCACGGGAAGGGCGACATCGCTCTCCATCAGGGCCATCTCCAATGCCCACATGGGCTCCTCCAGATCCTTCTCCTCCAGGATGACCTCCTGCTCGAAGATCAGGCTCTTGGCCTTTTCCAAAAATGAGAAGCGTCCTTTGGGTTTATTATTGGCTTCGGACCTCTCCGGTGTCTGGGGGCTTGCAGAAGGTGCCGATCTTGATTCGGGTCTCTTGACCTCAGAGCTATTTTCTGCCGGAGTCTTTATGGCCTCGTGCTGAGCCGGGATTGCCTTTACCTCTTTTTCATTGTCGGCAATGATCCCATTCGGCCCACTGCTCGCCTTTCCCGCTATCTTTTCCGCCTGGGATACCTTCTCTGCTATCTTGGAGGAGAGAGCCTCTTTGAATCCGGAGAGCTTCTCCTTGAAACGGTTAAACAACTCCCTGGCTCTCCGTGGCCTGCTGATGCATCGCCGCGCCTTCTTCGAACTGCTGCATTATAGCCTGGATCTTCTGCATCTCCTGCTCGACCTTGGATAAAACCTCATTGAGCTTCCGGGAGGCCTCCAGCACCTCAGTCTTGCGCGTCTCCAGGATCCCTTTGGCCTCGGCGGCATTCTTCTCCATGTGGACGCCAGCGCCCACATTCAGGACTACCTTCTCCTTAGAGGCAAGGGTGGCATGGATAAAAGATCCGGAGCCAATAGGCACCAAAATCTCCTGCCCCACCTCCGCCCTGTCCAGAGCATCCACGGCAGTCCTGGCCCTCTCCAGGCCTTCCGCCGTGATCTGGGTCAGGCTCAACTGGCGCATGATGCCATCCGCCTGGGCCTGATACTGCTGATAAGCGGCCAGGAGCCTTCTGACCTCCTCCTCGCCTCCAGGAGTGCTACTCAACTATCTTCACCTCGTCTATCTTGATCTGGTCCCTCTTCAGGCCGTGTTCGCTTCCCATGAGGGAGTAGACCTTGTCGACGGCATTCTTCTCGTTCTGGCTGTCTATCACCTTGCAAAAGGCGAGCCAGCTCTTGCCCACAAGTCCTCCCTTGTATCTTCCTTTTATCTCAAAATTGCTCAATCTTCCACCCCTGCTCTCATACTTTATCTCGATACTATCAGCTTAACGCAATTCATGCACAAATCAAACCAGGAAGCCCAGTGCATCCTCGATGCGTCCCAGCTCAGGGCCTGATGTCTCATATCCCGCCAGGTAGCCCTTGCTGTTGGCTAAAAGCCCCGAGCCCACCAGAGGCGAGCCCATATTCACCGTACCGACATCTATGGGCAGGGAGAATACCTTTTCCAGGAGGGCTATCTCTGAGTCGGTAATGCGCGGATGGACCAGAAGCCCACGGTTGGTGGCATATGCCGCCATGCCAACGGTCTTCAGGCCGCCTATGGTCCCCTTCTCCACCGCCACTCCCAGGGTCTTTTCTATGGTCTGGCAGGCCTTGGTTGAGAGGCCGGGATGAACCAGCGCTGCGCTGTCGTTTACCAGAATCACATTGCCAGCAGCATTGATGCGGGCCGGAAGCCTGCTGGCCCGACCGTAACGCCGAAGGAATTCCAGATCCCTGTTGCCGGCATGATGGGTTACCACGAAGCCGCTGCTGTTGGCAGCAATGAGGGATCCTAGAACCGATGCCCCGCTTATCTGCATCTTTATTGCTTCTGCCTTCAGGGCAGCTTCCAGGTTCAGTCTATCCTGCTCTGCTGCCTCATGAGGCACGAGCACTACCTTCTCCGTGCATCGGGCAAATACGCCGATAAGGCTGTTTCCTGCTATCTTCAAACGCTTATCTGTCACCGGCAAACTCCGCCTCGACCCCGCCGTCCTCAAACTTGACGGCGCGAACCCTTACCCGCAGGGGAGGCTTCATGTCGCCTCTGGCCCAGATTACATCATTGAGGCCCGGATCTATCTTGACGCTCTCTTCTTCTACCTTCATGTGCCGGGCCAGGTAGCTCCTGACCTCGGACATGGCCCGATTGGAGCGCCGGTAAATGGGGGCGCTCTTGACCTTGCCCAGAGGTATGGTGTAAACTCTTTCTGTGTCGGCCATGGCCATCACTCCAAGCTGCTCCTTCTCCAATGCCTTCTCTTGGGATGGTTGACTACCCGCCTCATGGTCTTGACAATGACCCAGGAGGGCACTCTACGATTCTGATTGAATGCTTTGGCAAGCCTGATCTTCTTGCCCTTTAATTTCTTGGACAAATCTCTTCCTCCGAATAACTCTGGTGTGCGTATGATTGGAGGGGAAGATACAATCGACCTTCTCCTGGCCGTACCTCTCTTTCAGCGCATATCTCAGGCCCACCTCGAAGTCCGAGGCGGGATACTTCTGGGAGAGCATCTCCTCGAAGTCCAAATAGCGGGAGGCCATGGCCCGGATGCTTTTCTGACCCAGGCCCGCCAGCGGTCTTAAGTATTGCACATGCAACCGGTCTTCCAGGCTGCGGATGGCGCTGTATTCCATTTTGGGTGCGCGATCATCCCGCCTCGTTCCGTCCGCCACAAATTCGCACTCTTTTGCTACTGTCTCTAATGCAATGGCATGAACATAATCGAGAGCATCATTGGGAAAGCCTTTGGAGAGCAATATCTCCAGGGCTCTCTCTCCCACCTTCTCAGGAAATACCATCCTACGGTGAGGATGGCCGATCTCTTCAGCCGCATCTGCTGCTCGAAGCCAGGACTGGTCGCCCTCGAAGCTGAAGGTGACCAACTCAATCTCCTCGAAGAATGGCTCGAGGAGAAGAGCCGCCAGGCTGCTATCCTTTCCGCCGGAGAACAAGACTACAACCTTCATCTATCCTGCCTGAGGCTAAGATGCCACTCCTATCTCCTGGTTATGGTGATATCTCTCTTCTTGGGCTGGGCCTGCTGGAGGATCGTCTTTAGCTGCTCGTCAGTGATCGCGCCCCTCAGCCTGCCGCTTTGAGCAAGCATGATGAGCTGGGCCTCGATCTGGGCGACGAACTCCGGCTTGGTCATGCGAATGGCATTTAGCCTTTCCCTGGCCTCGGGGGTGAGGATGGTCCTCATCAGGGCCGCTTTTTTGGCCTCCAGCTCCTGCTGGGCCTGTTCCTGTTGAGCGGCGGCCATCTGGGAGTCCATCTGCTGTCTCTGGATCTGCTCCATCCTCTTTCGTCTCAGTTCTGCAAGCTCATCATCAACCATTTTCTACCTCGCTAGACTCTATCGCTGCCACTTTTCGCTCTTCAAGTCGTGGGTTCGGCGGCTGGCTCAGCCGGAGGCTGGGCTGGCGGCTGCTCTGCGGGGGCGGCCTCTTCAGGCATCTTGCTTCTGAGCCTGTGGGCCACGCTGTCGAGGTACGCCTGGCCCTCCGGGGTCATCTGGCGTCCCTTCTTAAGCTTCTTGACATAGCCAGCCTTCTCCAGCTGCTGCAGAGACTCGCGGACCACGGAGCCGCTGCCCTTGCAGAAGAATCCTGTGGCTACGCCCTTGCGGTGCTTTCCGCCGTAGAAGCTTCTAAGGCGAGAGACGCCCACCGGGCCATCGATATATATCCTGCGCAATACTGATGCGCACCGCACAAACCACCAGTCGGGGTTGGTGGGAGGCATCTCCCTATTTACCCCAGTCTTGGCAAACTCGGCCCATGTCGGGGGCTGAACCTTGCCCGCCGCCTTTAGCT
>JAGOLL010000098.1 GCA_017994055.1 Methanothrix sp. | reverse complement strand
AGTAGAACCAGCCACGGGTCTGGTCATGCCCCTCGGTGATGAAGTCTGCCGGCCACCATTCTTCGAAGTCCTCTTCATGGCTGGGGAACCGGAGTGTAGCCCAGGAGGCCACAGCGCTGTCAAACCAGACATCGAAGACATCCGGAGAGCGCTTCATCTTGCCGCCGCAGGGGCAGTCCAGCAGGACAGAGTCTACCTCCGGGCGGTGAAGATCTGAGATTTTCCGGCCCGCCCTCTCCTCCAGCTCTGCCGCTGTGCCTATAACCTCCAGGTGGCCGCAGGCGGGACAGCTCCAGATGGGCAGGGGAATTCCCCAGTACCTCTGCCGGGAGATGCACCAGTCACGGGCGTTGTTGATCCAGTCTGCAAACCTTGCCGACCCGGCCCAATCCGGATACCAGGTCACCCGGGAGATCTCGTCCAGCATCTTGTCCCGCAGATCGGAAATGCGGAGGAACCACTGGGAGGTAGCAATGAATATGATGGGGGTCTTGCAGCGCCAGCAGTGTCCATAGCGGTGCGCCAGCCTTCCCTGTGACAGGAGCCTATCCTTCTCCTCCAGATCGGCTATGACCAGGCTGTCCGCCTCCTTGACATAGAGGCCCTGGTACTTCTCACCTGCCTCGGCAGTGTACCGGCCGTCCTCGCCCACGGGGCAGAAGATCTCCAGATGGTGGTCCAGGCCCAGCTCGTAGTCCTCCAGACCGTGGCCGGGAGCTATGTGCACGCAGCCGGTGTTCTCCGCAGCCACGAAGTCGGCGGCATAGACGCCGTGCACTATCTCCTTCTGCCGGGGGACCATCTCCCCCAGAGGGTGCTCATAATGAAGCTCCTGCATCTGCTCGGCAGAAAGGACTCCCAGCAACTCATAGTCCTGGTAGCGCCCGGTTTTGAGAACTGACTCCACCAGATCGGAGGCCATGATCAGAATCTCCGCCCGTCCGTCCTTCCAGGCCCGAACTTTGGAGTACTGGAAGCTGGGGTTGACCGCCACGGCCACATTGGCCGGTATGGTCCAGGGGGTGGTGGTCCAGATGACTATGAAGGTGTTCTCCTCACCCAGAAGGGGGAACTTGACATAGATGGAGTAGTCGGTCTCATCCCAGTACTCCACCTCGGAGTCGGCTATGGCCGTCTGGCAGCGGGGGCACCAGTTGACCACCCGCAGGCCCCTTTCCAGTAGGTTATGCTCGTGGGCTTTTTTGAGAGTCCACCAGGCCGCCTCCAGATACTCGTTCTTGAGGGTCATATAGGGGTCGTCCCAGTCCAGCCAGGCGCCTAAAATTTTGAACTGGGCGGTCATGTCGTCTTTTTGCCGCAGCGCGAACTCCTTGCATCTCTCTATGAACCTGTCCACGCCGTAGGCCTCGATGTCCTTCTTGCTCTTAAAGCCGAAGGACTCCTCCACCTTGACCTCTATGGGCAGGCCGTGCATATCCCAGCCCGCCCGGTCCTTGACCTCGAAGCAGTTCATGGACCTGTAGCGCAGTATGGAGTCCTTGATCACCTTGTTCCAGGCGGTGCCCAGATGAATGCGGCCGGTGGTGTAGGGCGGGCCGTCCACGAAGAAGAACTTCTTGCCCCCCACTCGCAGCTCCCGGACCTTATGATAGGTATCGTCCCTCTCCCAGAGGGATCTGATCTGGTTTTCCAACTCCTGTGCGCTATACTGTCCTGCCACCTCAGAGATCAATTACAGTTCCTCCGAAAAACGATTGGCCATCATGATGCACATCTATATTTAGGCTTTGTTGCCTGGCACATTGCAGCAATATTGATATAACCACAGCGCAAATCCATTGGCAGGAGGCTTAACCATTAAAGAGGAGATCTGGATCGAGAAGTACCGGCCGGAAAAGTTGGACGACATCGCCGGCCAGGATGAGATAGTCCGCCGGCTCAAGTCCTATGTCAAGACCAAAAACCTGCCGCACCTCCTGTTCTCCGGGCCGCCCGGTGTGGGCAAGACCGCCGCCTCCATCTCCATCGTCCGGGAGATCTATGGCGAGGGCTGGCGAAACAACTTCATCGAGCTCAACGCCAGCGACGAGCGGGGCATAGATATCATCCGTCACAAGGTCAAGGACTTTGCCCGCATGGCCCCGCTTGGTGATGCTGATTTCAAGGTCATATTCCTCGACGAGGCCGATGCCCTGACCAATGATGCCCAGAGCGCCCTGCGCCGGACCATGGAGCGCTACTCCGCCACTACCAGGTTCATCCTCTCCTGCAACTACTCCTCCAAGATCATTGAGCCCATCCAGTCCCGCTGTGCCGTCTACCGCTTCCGCGCCCTGTCGGGTGAAGCCATAGCCAAGAGGATCAGCTTCATAGCGGCAGAGGAGAATCTCGTCGTATCCGAGGGAGGCCTCTCAGCCATCGAATACGTCGCCGGGGGGGACATGAGAAAGGCCATCAATGCCCTGCAAGCCGCGGCGCTGCTGGGAGACAAGGTAGACGAGGAGACCATCTACCAGATCACCTCCACCGCCCGGCCGGAGGAGATCAGGAATTTCATCAAGACCGCCCTCTCCGGGGACTTCGTGGCAGCGCGGGCGGTTCTGGATGATCTGCTCCTCTCCAAGGGACTGTCGGGCCAGGATGTGGTGGTCCAGATCCACCGGGCCATGCTGGACCTGGATATTCCGGATAAAGACAAAGTTCGGCTGATAGACCGCATCGGCGAGATCGATTTTCGCATGACGGAAGGGGCTAACGAGAGGATTCAGCTGGAGGCCCTGCTGGCATACTTCGCCTTAGGCAAATCAAATGCCATGTAATGGCTTGAACAGGCTCGCTGATAGAGGAGTTGATATCAATTGCCGCCGCAGCGAGGACGTCCTTTCTCGCTTTGCGACTAAAGAGGAAAATCCAGACGGCCCGGTTTCCCGCCTTTTTCCCTTTCACCCGAAAACTATAAGTATTAATCGTGCCTATATATCAAGGCCGCGTTTTGCGCTGGCGAGAATCAGGATCTAGCAAGCCGATTGATTCCCAGGATCAAGGGGATCAGCAGGCGCATCCCACCGTAGATACGTCCTGAGGCTCTTGGACCGGGGAAGTGCCGCCTCCTAAACGGCATTCGGAAGCCCAAATGGGCCGAAAAGGCAGACAAATATGCACGCCGTGATTGGCGTAGTAATATGCCTTAAGCCGGATCAGGATTCACCAAACCAGCCCAAGACGCGACACTAAGCTGATGTAGAGGCAATTTACAGACCCGGCGTCTGGCGGTGTTCGGGTTCCCGTGAGACGGACACTGTGTTATAGTCCAGTGCTGTACCGCCTCACACGGCATAGAGTCGAGCTTGGGGCGGGATCAAGCCATCACTGCGGTGATCGGCTCCTCTGCGGAGGGCGCTGTGGATCAGCGTTGGCCCGCTCAAGACTCGATTTATTCTTTTCCTAGCTTCTTAGCTTCTTGCCTCTAAAGGATTTCATTTTCTTTAAGACGCTGTCTTTTGCCAGGGATCTGTGGAGTGTTCTTCAGGCACAGTGGTATCCTGGCGTAGACTCAGCACTTCAGGCCTCGCAGCATGGCTGCCCGCAGCTCCTCCATCCGCACCGGCTTGGATACATAATCATCCATCCCTGCCTCCAGGCAGACCTCTTTATCGCCTTTCATGGCATGGGCGGTCATGGCAATGATATAGGGCTGGATGCCTTTGCTTCTGCGGATGCGCCTAGCCGCTTCCAGGCCGTCCATCTCCGGCATCTGTACGTCCATCAGCACAATATCGTAAGATCTGTTTTGCATAGCCTGCAGCACCTCTTTGCCGTTGGCTGCCGTATCCGCCCGGCAGCCTAACCGCTCCAGCATGCGCAAGGCGACGAGCTGGTTGACCGCATTATCTTCGGCCAGAAGTATTCTCAAATCCGATCTGCTTTGGCCGTCGAACTTCGCCAGTGGTCCGGGCAGCATATCCTCCGGCTCGATGGGGAGGAGGCCGGGAGAGGGCCTGGCTTTGATGGTAAAGTAGAATACCGATCCCTTTCCAGGCTCGCTCTCGGCCCAGATTCTGCCTCCCATGCGTTCAGCAAGGTTCTTGCTTATCACCAATCCCAGGCCGGTGCCGCCGTACTTGCGGGTGGTGGAAGGATCTGCCTGGCTGAAGGACTGAAAGAGGCGGCCCATATGATCCTTGCTTATGCCTATGCCCGTATCCTTTACCGCAAACATGATCTCCTCCAGTCCACCCATCTTAGGCGATGCTCTAGAGGCGGAGACGGTCACTGAGATCTCGCCTTTTTCTGTGAACTTGACCGCATTGCCCAGCAGATTGACCAGAATCTGCTTGAGCCTGGCCTGGTCGCCCAGGATCTGACGGGGTACACCCGGCTCCAGAGAAAAGCTCAAGCCAATCCCCTTATCTCTGGCTGGAGAGGAGACCATATTCACAGAATCCTCCAGAACTCTCTGCATGTCAAAGGGCTCTGACTCCAGCTCCAGCATTCCCCCCTCGATCTTGGAGAAGTCCAGGATATCGTTGATCACCGCTAAAAGAGAGTCTCCGCTGCTGCGGATGGTCTCGATGTAGTCCCTCTGTTCGGAATTAATGGGAGTGCTGAGAAGAAGGCCGGTGAGGCCTATAACCGCATTCATGGGGGTGCGGATCTCATGGCTCATATTTGCCAGAAACTGGGACTTGGCCTTGGTAGCTGATTCTGCCCTCTCCTTGGCCAATAGCAGATCTTCTTCCACTTTCTTTCTCTCAGTGAGGTCTACGGACACGCTGGCAAAGCCCATGCTCCGGCCATGCTCATCTTTGAGTATATTGAACACATATAAAGCGGGAAACAGGCTTCCATCCTTTCTCTGCACTATGAATTCGCTTTCCAAATAGCCAAAGCGCACGATCTCCGCCATCACATCTCTTATGCGCTGGCGCATGTGAGAGGGTACTATAGTTTCAGCAATGCTCCGGCCCAGCACCTCCTCTGCCTTCCACTGATAGAGGATCTCTGAGAAATGGCTCCAATAGATTATCCTGCCGTCGAGGTCAGTGGCAATGACCGCATTTCGGACCTGATTTAAGAGTGAGGCCTGGAAGGTGACCTGTCTCTCAGCCTCTTTCTTCTCCGTTATATCCTGTCCCTGGGCTATGGTAGCCACAATCCTGCTGCCTTCCTGATCATAGACATTGGCAGAGTTCCAGAGCACGGCGCGAACATCTCCGTCCTTTTTCAGTATGGGGATCTCCACCGCATCCCAGTGCTCCCCGGAGAGTGCCTTATGGATATAAGCCAGGGATTCGGTTCTGCTTCCTCCGGGAAAGAGGATCTCCAGATGCTGGCCCAGGATATCCTTGGAGCAATGTCCGGTAAGCCTCTCTGCAGCATGATTGAATCTGGTGATCTTAAAGTGAGGATCCCAGACTATAATAGGAGCGCTGGCATGGCTGATGAGGCTTTCCAGGAAGTCCCGCGTCTCCCGCAGGTCTTCTGCCGTCTTCTTCAGCTTCTCCGAAGAGCGCCGGATCTCGGTAAGGTCATTGCCGATGCACAAAATCTCCTCTGTATCGCCCTTTTCATTTTTGACGGCCCGGTTGGTCCAGACGATCCAGACCCTCTCACCATTGCTGCGCATGTTCTCATTGATATGGGAGGCGTACTTTGAGGGATCGTGGGTCAGATCTGCTACCATCCTCTGCAGATCTTGATCCTCTGAATCGATTGCAGGAACAATAGTCCCGATCACATTGCGGCCCAGTAT
>JAGOLL010000031.1 GCA_017994055.1 Methanothrix sp. | reverse complement strand
GGATGGGCCTTGCGATGCTCCCTGTGAGGACAGACAGAGATAGTCTTTTGAGGACTTTCAGTTCCCTTTTCATCGGGATGGGCCTTGCGATAGGGGGATCATATCGCCAGTATCGGGGTCTTCTCTTTCCGCTTTCAGTTCCCTTTTCATCGGGATGGGCCTTGCGATGGCCTTCAAAAAGGGCCGAATTGGCTTAAATCTTGCGCTAGAATAGTCCTTTCAGAGGGGGTCTCTTCGCCAACCACTCGGCTGCAGGGGCGTATTTAAAGTCTGGCGAAAGCAAGCAACGATTAGCTTCACCTGATCAACCGTCCAACTCTCCTCGCCCAGGTCCACCCCGATATCTATCCCCGGCTCGATCCTCATGAAGCCAGTGTTCATGGTGATGCGAAAGCCCAATCGCGCTGGTCTCTGAACTGGAGCAGCTTCTGCCTGACCATATCAAACCGATCTGCCATGGTTGCTCAGACCGCGTTCAGATAATCCGGGGGCACGTCCTCAAATCCCACCCAGCTATACCACTTGGACAGCCCCAGGAACTCCGCCCACCTGTCGATCATGGATCTGTCTCCCTCGTAGCTGTTCACGTAATCCTTCTCCGTGAGCTGCATTAGCTGCTTGCCTTTCTTCGAGAATGGAGTATTGCGGTAGGGCCTGGCCAGATCAGCTTTGATATGGCTGCCTATCAGGCTGAAGAAGACGAAGTTCATTATATTAGATGAATTATAGATCTTGGCCGGGGTGGTCACCTGGACATTTCTGGATATGCCCTTCAGAGCCTGCTGATTCTGCCTTTCCAGGGACTGGAGCTGATAAGGTCTCAGCTCAGGATAGCCGTCATAGATCCACTTCTCAATCATGATATCGGGCGGATAATTGGTTAGCTGCCTGACCAGACCATCTGTCCACATGCCTACCACCCTAACCAGCTCTTGCATCGGTATCAGCTTCGAGATCCTGTTTAAGTCCCCCTCGATCTCTTGCAGCATTGCTCTGGGATCTTTCGGTTTGGCAGGAATCAGCCTCTTCTCCTCGGGCACTCCGAACATCCTCAGTATGTGGCCGCATTCATGGGCCACCAGGTGGTTGATGATCGCATCATGCTGCGTTCTGTAGAAGACGACGTGGCTGGGCATGGTCTTCCTTGCGATCTTCACCGCGGCAAAGGTATTCAATTCGTCCTTCTCAACGAACCTTAACGGCTTGCCAGTTGCCGCCTCTACCTCGCTTAAAATCGATTTTACGGGCTCTATAAGCTCTAAGGTCATTGCGATATCCCTGATTCGACCATCTTCAATGCAAGGTTATATTCATCGGTGAAATCCATGCCCAGATCCAGGTTTGGATCGATCTGCTGGAAGCCTATATACATGATGCTCACGAGCTGCAAGGCGGTAAATTCTCCCGGAAGAGTACTCAGGCGGAATTTCTTGTTGGGATCATTGATCTCGAATCCCTGTCTGCCAAGGAGGGCGATCTCAAAGCTTATTTCCTGGACCTTTTTCTGGGGCATATCCCGGAACATCTTCAGGGCGCTTATCATGTAGAAAACGACATCCATCCTGGGTCCGCTGGACTTGAGGGTCTTGAACGCGATCTCTCCCAGCCCCTCTCGCCCCAATTCCTTTAAGGTATCGGGGGCGGGCATTTCCAGAAGAGCTTTAAAGTATTTCTCGGCATTTTCTGAGTCATTTAGAGATTTATAGGCAAAAGCAAGTCCATAAACCGTCTGGGGGTCCTGGGGATTGATCTCATGGGATTTCTTGAGATAATAAAATGCGCTCTGGTAATCTCTCTCCTTGCCAGATATCCCTCCGAGATTCTTGAGGGCAAAGGAGTTTTCTGGGGCGATCTTCAGGGCCTCTAAAGTGTAATCCTTGGCATTCTTGAGATCGCCGAGATTCATATAGGCAAATCCCAGGGCTACACGGGCATTGGCATTTCCCGGCGAGATTTCAATGCACTTCTTCAATAGCGGTACTGCGCTATCGGGCTTACCGAGTTCGGTGTAGAGCATGCCCAGATTGTAGAGGATATCCTCATTCTTAGGGTCTTGCTTTAGCAGCTCCTCGAAGTAGATTCTGGCCTCGTCCAGCCGACCGGCCTGGATGAACTTTAGAGCCTGTTCAAAGGGATCCATCAATGGGTAGATGATGAGGCATTATTAAAAATGGTTGTCTCCACCAGCTCCACGGATCGAATTCGTTATTTTCGAAGTCCTTTATCTCGGCGTGGCCGGCATCAACAAGCATTTTGTTGAAGTTTCTGCCCGGCACACCGTGACTCTTCCCATGGCCTCATCTGGAGCGCCAGCGGCCAGGGCAATCAGGAGAAACAAAGGCAGCACGAAGATGGCTTTAATCGGTTTCATGACTTATCAGGGCGGACTGCACACTTTACAGGAAACATATCCTTGGTTTCTGGCATCTTGCGAGCTAGAGAACCAGATCTCATTCTCAGGTTTGATTTTCTCGGCCCATTTGCAGCTCGGATAATGGTATTTATCTGATTTGATGGAGCCAACGAACACTTTTTCGGATGCTGCAAATGTTGCTCCAGGCGTGTGATCTGAGCTGGGATGCGCTGAATCGAAGGCTTCTCCTGCAAAGTTTATGTCGCCGTCATTTGCTGGTGCTGAGAAGGTCAGGGGCATCAACAAAGCCAGAGCGAGTAGGAAATATGCTAACTTCATGAAATCCCTCCATAACCATTTTCAGAATGATAGGATCTAACGAAAAACTCTTCGGTCAAAAATTACGAAAATCAGATCCATTCGCTGTCTCCTTCCTTGCCAAAATGGCGCCCAGGTTCTTGAGCGTCGCAGGGTTTCTTAGGATCACGGCCAAGGACTGCATGTGGACGTACTCCTTCACCCGCAGCAGGTCGCCCTTCTTCTGATAGGCTACGCCCAGGGCTACGCAAGCGTTGGAGTGGTGTGTGGGCCTTTGTCGAGCTGGCCGAGGTCTACATATCAGAGGTCCAGGTCACTTCCTGTTGAGATCAGCCAAATACGATTATACCGATTAGCAGAGATGTCAGATTAGCAGCAAGCGAGATAAACATCGCTCTGTAATAGCGTATTTCCATGAGAAGCATTATCAGGATACCCTCAATTAATGTCACCAGTATCTCTAGACTATAAAGTTCACAAAACTCGAAATTATAAAAATAATTGAGTATAGGATTGGTAAATGAGTTGATCAGAATAGAAAATAAGAGAAGCTCTATTGGCTTTTTACAGATAAATGCTAAGTATACAAAAAATTCTATAAAAATAGTGGCAGCTAGAGCAACTACCAGATGGGATAGAAAGCTCATTAGTGTTCTTTCCTTTTTCTCAATAATATAAACGATATTATTAGTATGGCCATCAACGGTAGGCCAAAAAACCAAGTATTTAGTGATGTGTTTGATATTATTCGGCTTTCATTAATCTCAAGAGAATTATTTTTCGTACCGTTTGAGTCGGAAAGGTTGTCACTATACACCTTCTGCATCTTACTATTCTTGTTAGGTTCTGCTTTAACGGCAAAAATTCCTATGTTTTTGAAGTAAGCATCCTTTTCCGGTGACAACATCTCGGAAGTGTTTCCGTCGTGGTAATAATTTACTACCTTTACTCCAGAGATCGTAAGAAAATTATCAGTTATTGATTCTACTTTGAGGTAAAAATTCACATGATGTAGATTATGATTTTTAATATATCCGTTTTGAAGACCATGAACATTTGAAAATATGATATAGGGGTTTTTCTTAATATATTTTTTAGGATTGACTTGGAAGTTTGGTTTATTAAAGTCGACGGCTCTAATGACACATATTGACGTATTCATAAAATAGGGTGCACAGCCATCCCGAGGTATACGTAATAATCCCTTGGTCTTATCAATTATTTCAGCCGACAACGGCCAATAACCGCAATCGTGGCGTGCGATGAATTCGTAGTCAGGATAGTCTTTAATATTTTCAATTATATAATAATAAGAGACCAAATCCATTCCAATATCAGCATGAGCACCTTGGGGAAAGGCGGTCAGAATCAGCAGGATACTCCCTGCGATAATCGATAGTTGTCCTCCAAAACCTTTATTCAATCTAATTCGCAATCGCCTCTTACAAGCTAGCTAGATCCAATTCTATATACATCTGTCTCTCTCAAATTGATTTATAACCTCAAAAGATTGCTGTTGTCTGTAGGTCATATATGCTGCCTATCCTGCCTGGAGGAGGGCCAGGAATGTATGAAAGGAAACGGAATGCCATCGCATATTATTATGAGATCTCTTTTATGGTCAAATCCTTCCTCGGGAGGCCACAGTCCTGCTCTACGCCCCGGCCCTGGACCCTCACCTGCAGGAGATGGCCGAGCTGGCCGACAGGGTGTTTTGCTTCTATGAAATGCTAAAAGCACCATCAAGAGGCAAAACGAAAATCGATCCGATGCCGGGATCATAGGCCACATTGGAGGCATACTCATGAGGCTGTGCTGGCGAAAAGCTGCAAGGACTGTCGAGCCAGGCAGATGGTCAGCACGAAGGCACAGGAGCTGGAAGCTGCCAAGCAGATTCTCTCGGAAGTTTTCCATATCCGCCCAGTAGACGTAGATCTCATTTTAGGCGGCGGTATTTTATGGTTATCGTTTTTACAAGACATCGACAAGGGCTAGTAATTTAAAATTTTTTTGATTGGCTCTTTTCCGCTCAAGTCACACCCACGGCATGTATCCTCCGTCCTGATAGTCGTTGGCGTCTATGACCGGTTTTCCTATATAAGCAGGATAAGGTTTACGTTTATAGCCGCTTCTTCTCGCGTCACCTGCTTCACAAAAATCAACACTAGATCCTTTATAAGCTCGGTATTCTGTTATCCTATTAGGAGTTATTATATTGTTCGAAGAATACTTTAAATCAATGTTTTCAAGATTACAGGCCATTTCATTATCGATTATTCTATTAAGATGAGACGAATGTAAAGTAATGCCATCACAATTATTTTTAATTTCATTGTGTGTAATATTATTACCACTAGAATACACCAAACTTATACCGTGTCCCGGTGAACAAAATTGCGAATTTTCAAATGGAGATTTATCTTGAAATCCACCACACTGATAATTTCCTTCTATAATATTCTGAGTTATTGTATTATTTATAGAGCTGTCAAGGCCTATGCCAGCAAATCCATTGTTACTTACGTTATTACTTATAATTACATTATTTCCGGATCGGACCAGCCTTATTCCAACAATATTATTAACGAGATCATTGTTTCGGATTATGTTGCGATTTGAATATACACAAACTCCCGCCCCTCCATCGGACGAAATAGATAGATTCTCAGAATTAGTAGCTGCAAAACCCTCCAGTATGATTCCATCTTCATTTAAGGTGAAACTACTCCCGGAAAATTCTGCATCCACAACTGGTTTTCCTATACCGGTGTTTATTCCTTGAAGAGTAAGTTGTTTATTCACATAAACCTTCTCATAGTATGCGCCGCTTTGAATTTGTATTATATCTCCTGATCCGGCTGCGTCAACTGCTGCTTGAATGCTGGAATATTCGCATCCAGTTGGACCGACTGTGATCACGGACGCATTAGCATTGATCATAATCAACATTAAAATCAGACCGAATCCGCACCTCATTGAGAATCCAACCACAAAACTCCCATACCCTATAGGGATATTTATGGGTTTGGTTCCAGAAATGTAATGGCTACATCCCTCAAAAGAGTAGCAGTTAAAAA
Organism: Methanothrix sp.; assembly: GCA_017994055.1. Classification (GTDB taxonomy): domain Archaea; phylum Halobacteriota; class Methanosarcinia; order Methanotrichales; family Methanotrichaceae; genus Methanothrix. The sequence goes on along the minus strand of JAGOLL010000031.1, from coordinate 22,206 downwards.
TGACGTTCAATGCTATTGGTTATAGCTCCTTCAACCTTCTCAGCAAAACCAATAAAAAAGCCGACTAGCGCGAGTTATAGAGAAAAGCAAAGAAAGTTTATAAATGGGATAAATTTTAGCAAAAACATGGGGCGATTGATGAATCATGCAATTTTTTAAAGCTAAATTATTATTTAAGTCATTCATAAACCCTGCTAATTGACTGCTATTCTAAATCCACTAGGGTGCCTTTTCCGGCGAGAAATGGGGCTCGATAATGGGCCTAATTGATCAGGTCGTAATCAGTGTCTTCATATAGTGTCAGCACCGTGCTACCCGATGAAAAGGGATAGTGAGCTGCTAAGTTCTATACCGGTATTTTATTCCAAGTTGCAAGCATCGGGGTATTACGATAAAATCACCGGACACATCACAAAACATGGCTCGCCTCATGTGAGAAGAATGATGATTGAGTTCGCACATGCCATATGAACCGATATCGCAGACGCAATTCAGATTCTCGTCAGAGCTGGATATGCGGTCCAAAAAAGATCTGAGCGGGAAGGAGGATAGATCGCAGCATCCTCCTTCTTCGGATTGCTTTCATGGTAAGGAGATATTGTTCAAACTAGCGCTGATTGGTTACAATCTTGACATAGTTGGCCGCATTTGAGTATCCGAAAGCGAATGCCTCTCTATTGCCCGCGCTGATCTGATCTGTATTCACCTTGGTGCAACAGTCCTTGCAGGGAGTATGATTGGCCATGCGACAATCGATGTTCGGAGAGTCGTTATCGAATGATCTCTGGCAGCATTCGCAATTTCCCGAATCCTGATTCTTCTTGATCTCCAAATTGTTGACGGCAGATGCCAGTCCAATCTTCTGCCAGATATTGTTAAAGGCCATTGCCTTCTCATTTCCTACACGAAGAGAATCCATATTCGTGTCTTGAGATGCAGGGAACTGAAAAGCCGATTCATCGGTCTCAAATATGCCCCCGTATCTTCCCATGACGTCTGAGCTATCCATAGTTGCCAAGCTTCCGGCCACGACAGAAGATGCCAGTAGGGCTAGAGCTAGCACAATTTTGATCTTTCTAATAGTTTAATCCCCCTTTCTATTGCTAATTGAGTTATTCTAATTGATGTATTCTATTTATAATTATCCCTGCCAGTCACGCCAGTTCGCTCGAAGCGGGCCTGAAATTATTCTGACCGCGGGAGGGAGTTGCACCGGGGCAGAATACAGATTCTTTTAAAAATAATTAAGATTCTAGCCAAGGCAAGCCATGAGTTGGCAAGCCCGGATCCAATGGCACTTTAAAGTCATTCCAGGCAATTCCAGGGCAGATAGGCGATTCTATCTAAATCATCTCAGCTTTTCGCTCACCTGGGAGGGATTTATGATCTGCACAGGCTCTATAATAATATTCGATATTGCCGTGGCTGTGCCGCCATCCATGGTGTTGATGGCGGTGACCGAGATATCCTTAACCTCAATATTCAAATTATTGCTTTGAATGAAGGCAGAACCGGATATATTGCCTGGCTTGCTGTCCATGCCAGAGGATATGGCAGCATCAACCTCCTCTTCCAGAACATCTTCAAAGTTATCCGGCAAATCCGCCCGGCTGCTATTCTCTTCCTCGATGCCGGAGATCTCAATATCCATAGAGTTGGCACGATCGGAGCTTGCCTGAATATCTCCATGCTTGACGGTTCTCTCTCCTACGGAATTCAAGGATAAGATATCATGCACCTGCTCTCTTGAATCTGCTCCGGACATAACGATCTCCTCATTGATCGGCGGCTCATATATTTCCGGGAATAGAATCGCAGCACTGGCCTTGGCAGAGATGATTACAGGATCGGGAGGCACCTGAGAAAAATTATTTTTGAAGCTGAGAAACTCCGACTGGAGATCTCTGTAATCATTGACGGCATCCGATGCTGCCGAAGCATGAGAGAGAGATATGCTCAAGATCATGCAAAAAGAGATAAAAGAGACCCTCACGATCTGAGATCTATCTGCCGATCTTCTGATCCCCTTATTCATTGCCTTGCCACCCCAAATATTGCATTATGCTTTACATTGCCCATATTTAATTTTTTCCAATATTAAATTCAGATAATACTATAATTAAGTTACATACATAAATTATTTTAGTTATAAAAATATAATTTAATATCATTATAACTGAAAAGGATAGGAACAGCCTTTATCTCTCAGGGAACCATATCCGTTCCTGATGCACCTGATAGAGATATTCCAGTCCATCCAGGGCGAGGGTCCGGCGATGGGACGGCCCTGCACCTTCGTCCGATTGGCCGGATGCAACCTGTCCTGCCAGGGATGCGATACTGACAGGAGATCATCCTTTAGAATATCCCTTGCCGATCTGGCAGGCAGGATCAAGGAAAAGAGGGTGGTGATCACCGGCGGGGAGCCCACCATGCAGATGGATGAGCTGGGCCAGCTTATTAAAATTCTGCACCACAACGGAAAGGAGATCCATATCGAGAGCAATGGCACCAATCCCATACCTCAAAGGACTCTCGATCTGATTCGCTATGCTGTGGTAAGCCCCAAGAGGGGATCGAATTTCCATCTGGATTACTGGAAGGGACAAGAGAATGTCCATCTTAAGTTCGTTCTGGGAAAAGAGCCCTGGTGCTGGACATCGGAACTTCTTCTGCCTCTGCTCCCCGCTCTGGATAAAGATCGGATCTGGATTATGGCCTATGGAGCGGAAAAGCAGATGCAAGGGGCGAGAGAGGCCTGGGATCTGGCCATAAGCTTGGGCGTAAACTACTCCGATAGGCTACACATCAGGCTCTGCCGGAGATAGGCTGAGATCCTGTGCCATCCGATAGCCGCAGGCAGATCAGGCCGAAATCGAGCCCCCTTTCTTTGCCAATTGATCGGCTATCTTCTCTGCAGTCTCTCAATCTGCAGGTCTATCTCAGAGATGAGGGAAAATGAGCTATCCATGTAGTCGTCGAAAGAGCTCTCCTGGGCATGCCCTCCGTCCCGGACCATCGCCCTGATCCGATAGTCTCCCTGGCCCAGGCCGGCAGTGGACCACATCCAAGTGGAAGACGGCGACCAGCCGGTCATATCCCGGCCATTGACCAGGAATTTGTAGAAGATCTGGTCGCCCTCCCGGTCTGCTGCCCCTGCGGTCCAGTTAACAGTGGCCCCCTGGGCCTGGGGGCTGGCAACATCAGGCTGAAGCGATGCCAGAATGGGCGCCTGATTGGCAGGAGAGATCTCGAATGCGACCTCTTTAGAGCTGTCGAAAGAGCTGCCGGAGGCATGCTCTCCATCTCTGGCCTGAACGGTGATGGAATGAATTCCCGTCGGGGCAGAGGAGGTGTTCCAGGTCCAGGAGTTGGAGGTGGACCATTCGCCTTCCGGCAGGCCGTCTATAAGGAATCGGTAGTATATGGCATCGCCCTCCCGGTCCAAAGCATCCGCGGTCCAGATCACTGCCGATCCCTGGGGCTGGGGACTGGGTAGATCTGCCCGAAGCTCTGATATCTCAGGGAGGACATTGGACGGGATGAGCTCGAATCTTCTCTCCAGGGAGCTGTCAAATGACTCCTGGGGGGCGTTCCCGTCGTTTTTGGCCTGAACCGAGATCGAATATTGGCCTGCATTCTCCGATGTGGTATTCCAAATCCAGTAGGGGATGGGCGACCATTCTCTTGCCTCCTGACCGTCTTTCAAGAACCGGTAATATATCGTATCGTTGTCCGGATCGACAGCCCGAACTCTCCAGGTTATACTCTCTCCCAGCTGCATAGGGCTGCTGCGCTCTGAGATCAGGTCCTCTATAATGGGAGGCCTGTTGAGAGGAACCAAAGCAAAGCTGACATTGATCATATGGTCAAATGAGCTCTCAGAGGCATGATTTCCGTCCCGGACCAAAGCACTGATCTCATAATCTCCGGGGGAAAGTCCGGAGGTAAGCCAGCTCCAGCTTCCGATTCTGGACCATTTATTCGCCTCCCGACCGTCGATTAGGAATTTGTAGAGGATCTTGTCCTCTTCATAATCGGTGGCCTTTGCCCTCCAGAATATCGCCGTCCCGGGCGGCTGAGGGCTGGGCCGATCCGGCGTGAGGGACTCCAGAACGGGAGGAAGATTGGCATCGCCGGCATTGGGGCCGGCGCCATCCGGAATAGTATCCCCGGCTCCGAAGGGCTCAGCTGAGCCGGTGGTGATCGGCTCCAGATCAAGATCATCAGGAGGCGAAGCTGACTGGCCCTCTGTCAGAGATGATGCCGCGGCTGCAGCCAGTGAGGCAGAATACAGCTCCCCGTCAGATGAAGAGGAGGCATCTATGGCCTGTGGCGACGTGTCCGGTGCACTCGTATTGGAATAAGACTCTGCTTTTTCCGTCTGCACTGCCTCCGGGCTCTGCTTGCCCGAAGATACAGCATCCGACGCTATAGCATCCCTTTCTTCCTGCTTATCAGACGATAAAGGTGAGGTTGAATCGCCGCTCTGATTTTTGGGGCTGTATGCATAGCTCTGATTTGATATATTGCCTCCCTCCGGGAGATCACTATCGCCAGCTTTTGGAGGGGCAGTCTTTGTCTCCTGGGGCTCTTTGGATGGGGGCTCAGATGCTTTCTTGCTCTGGGACTTGCTGCTGCTGACGCTTGCGCTGCCTCCCCCACCACCAAAAGAGGATATCTCTCTCCTGGCCTCGGATGTATCCGGGGAGGCATTGTCTGGGGAGGATGAAACTGATGAGTTGGTGGCCAGGGCATGCAGGCTCCCGGAGCGGTTCAGGCGGGAGGCAGTGCTCTGAACTTCCATTGATGGGGAGGCATTGGCCGCCGGACCTACCTGGGAGCGGCCGTCTTTGGTTAGGGTGAAGAGCGGCTGGTCCATTCCGACCTCAAGATCCGGCAATGGCTCATCAAAGCGGGAGGAGATGGCCCCCCAGGAGATATGCTCCGGCCCGAGGGACAGGGCTAAAGCGGCAATGAAAAGGACTGCCAGAATAACAGCGGCATAGGCCGTCCGACGGCCGGCGATGCCGCCCTGATGAGCGGCATTGGGCCCCGGCCTCAGTCCGCTTCTGGGCCAGAGAAAGAATCTCCTGTTGCGGGGCAGATCGGACCAGCGCAGATAGGCCATGAAAAATAAGAAGATGGAGACCAGAGCGAGCAGAGTAGCCAGGGAGCCGCTCTGCAGCCCTCGCGGCGTGGCATAAAGGAGCAGTCCCAGCAGCCCGGCCAAAAGGACGGATGCTGCAAGGCTCAGCACCCCCCTCCCCCGTCGGCTGAGCTCGCCCTTGGCGGGACAAGCCCAGATCAGGGCAAGGTATCCGGGCACCAGGAAAACCAGGATCAAGGCAAGAGGGGAGAGGATCGCCCTCAGGGAGGTAGGAGAGAGATGGATCACAGCCAAAGCTGAAATCGAGATCAACAGAGGGACTATAAGATGCCGGGGCACCGGCCAGGCCAGCCTCAATTCCAGAACTCCTGCCCGTATCTGAGATAGAGCATCATCAACTCCTGGCGATAAAACCTTTTTCCTGAGGGGTGCGCCGGCTTGGTAGCCGGCTTCAATCCAGCTTCAGCTCTATGCCCACAGGACAGTGATCCGCTCCCATGACCTCATTGAGTATGAAGGCCGACTGAACCGAATCCACCAGATTCTGGCTGACAAAGAAGTAGTCTATTCTCCAGCCCACATTTCTCTCCCTGGCCCGGGATTTCAGATCCCACCAGGAGTAGTTTTCCGGCTCAGGGTGGAGGAGGCGGAAGGTGTCCACAAAGCCTCTCTCCACCAGCCGGTCCATCCAGGCCCTCTCCTGAGGCAGAAATCCGGATATCTTCTCATTGGCCTTGGGACGGGCCAGATCGATCTCCCTATGGGCGGTATTGAGGTCGCCGCATACCACAATCCTCTTTCCCTGGCGGCTGAGCCGGTCTATGTGCTCTAAGAAGAGATCATAGAAGTGGAGCTTATAGGCCAGCCGCTCTGCGGAGGCCTTGCCGTTGGGAAAGTAGACGTTATAGAGCAAAAAATGGCCGAAGTCGGCGACAATGGCCCGGCTCTCATCACCCAGTCCCGCTATCTCCAGGCTGCTCTTGACCGTAAGGGGAGCGGTCCGGGAGAATAGAGCCACCCCATCCCGTCCTTTCCGAGGCCCGGAGGCGAAGTAGGAATGGTATCCCGGCAGGCTTTTCACCTGCTCCGGCAGCTGATCCTCCGCTACCTTGGTCTCCTGGAGGCAGAGAATATCCGGGCGGTCTTTCATCATCCAATCAGAAAAGCCTTTCTTGAGAATGGCCCTCAGGCCATTGACATTCCAGGACAGCATTCTCAGGGTGGTCATAACAGATTCGACTCCATCTGCAACTTATAGCCATCCTCGATCTGAGCCCGGCTCTCTTTAATAGGTTTCACCCGTCCATTGACCATCCTCTTCTCAACTCCATCCAGATATTGACAAAGGCGACGCTGATCAGGTTGAGGATGGTGGCTGCAATCCAGATTCGGGCCTCCAGAGGACGGAGAGACGATATCCATCCGGACCAAAGAACAATGCTGATGATGGAAAATGAGGCCAGGGTGTCGACGGCCAGAAAGAGCCTGGGCCGCCCGATGAGCCTTCCCGTCTGAGCTATGATACAGTACTCGATGGGAGAGGCCCGGCCGGCCAGATGGAAGGCGATCCGGGCCAGGTTCATAAAGAGATCTATCAGAGCCCAGGCCATGACCAGACCGCCAAAAACAGAGAGGATGGAAGAGGTCTGGGCCCCGCCTGCCCGCCAGCAGAGCAGGCCGAAGAGCATCTTAAAGGCAGAGAAGGGCAGGCCAATGGTCAGGGCCTGAAAGGATGGAGTGGTGAAAAAGCTCTCCTCAATAGCCTCTCTTGCACCTTTGTTCTTCTCAGCCATGAGCTCTGCCTCTCTCCCGCTTCTCCGAGCAGATCTAGCCGATCCGATATCCTGCCTTCTGGACTGCCTCTTGCAGGTCATTCCGGGACAGCTTGCTTGGATCATAGCTCACACGGGCGGTCTTTGACGCCAGGTCAACCTCCACGGAAAAGACTCCTTCCAGGCTCTGCAGAGCCGTCTTCACTGCCGCCTTGCATCCTCCGCAGGCCATACCCAGAACCTTGAGTTGTGCTTCTTCCATCTTTATCACCTCAGACATTCTCATCACATTCCCAGACGAATGTGCTTTGTCTCCATATAAGCTTCCAGGCCCCAGCGGCCCAGCTCCCGGCCCAGACCGCTCTCCTTCCATCCTCCGAAGGGCGCTTGGAGGTCCACCACATTGTTGACATTGACACCGATGCCCCCCGCCTCCAGCCCCTCTGCTGCCCGGATGGCGATCTTGAGGTCACTGGTGAAGAGATAAGCGGCCAGGCCGTAGGGGCTATCGTTGGCCAGAGATATGGCCTGCTCCAGGCTCTTGAACTTCATCAGCGGCGCCACCGGGCCGAAGGTCTCCTCATGCATCAGCCTCATGCTGTGGTCCGCCCGGCCTAGCACCGTAGGCAGGAAGAAGTAGCCTCTCTTATAGGCCTGGCCCTCCGGCTCACTGCCGCCAGAGAGAAGCTCGGCTCCCTTCTCCAGGGCATCAGCAATGTGCTCCCTGGTCTTATCCCTCTGCTGACGGCTGAACATGGGGCCCAGATCTACATCCGGATCCAGGCCGTTGCCGATCTTGAATCTCTCTGCCGCTGCCACCAGCTCGCTGGTGAAGGCCTCGGCCACCTCCTCTGCTATGTAAATGCGGTTGACGCTGATGCAGATCTGGCCCATATTGGAAAAAGCCCTCTGGGCTGCGGATGCCGCGGCAGCCTTTATGTCCGCATCGGCACAAACGATGAAAGGCGACTGGCCTCCCAGCTCCAGGGAGACCCTCTTGATGTGGGCGGCGGCGGCGGCCATGATCGACCTTCCTGTAGCCGTCTCTCCGGTAAAGGCGATCTTGCGGCTGATGGGACTTTCCACCAGCTCTGCCCCCACCTCGCCTCCCGGACCGTGAACCACATTGGCCGCTCCGGCAGGCAGGCCGGCACTGCATACCGCCCGGACGAACTCGGTGGCTGCCAGAGGGGCCAGGCTGGGTGGCTTGGCCACAAAGGTGCAGCCTGCCGCCAGGCAGGGAGCCACCTTCCAGGCCAGAAGGTCCACGGGATAGTTCCAGGGGGTGATGAGGGCGGCAACGCCTATGGGCTGGCGCAGGATTATGCTCCGGCTTCTCGGACCCGCCAGCCATTGCCCATAGCTTCTCTTTCCCTCCTCGGCATAGTAGTCCAGAACATCTGCTGAGGAGAGGACCTCGGTTTTGGCGAACTTGAGGGGCTTGCCCTGCTCCAGAGTTAGAAGCCTGGCGATCCCCTCCGCCCGCTCCCTGACCCTGTCTGCGGCATCGTGCAGTATGTCCGCCCTCTTCTGGCTGGATGATCCGGACCAGATGGGGAATGCTCTCCAGGCCGCCTGGAGGGCTAGCCGGGCATCCTGGCGCCTGCCCACAGCCACCTCTGCCACAGCCTCCTGGCTGGCTGGATTGTAGATGACCGCCCTCCTGCCACTTCCCTCCTCCAGGGGCAGATCCCGCCCGTCGATGAGCATCTGCGATTGATACATGAGATGCTGTTGTCTCAGGCGAGAGTTAACCTTTGCTTTGAGCAGTTCAGTTTTGCAGCGGAAAAAGTATTTAGGCATGGATGGCCAGGCAGTTGCAGATGCAACTGCAGATATGGAGGAGCGAGAATTGAAAGAGGATCTCTGGATCATATCCTTTCTGGGCCGGGACGGTCCGGGAATCATTCGCGATATTCTGGAGGAGCCCGCCCGTCGCAATGTCAATATCGTGGATATGGACCAGAAGGTTATGCAGGGCGTATTCGTAATGTCTGTGGTTGCAGATTTTTCCTCTGCCAGCACCACAATTGATCAGATGAACAGCTGGCTCGAGGATCTATCCCGCAACAAGGGCATATTATCCAGCTTTCTGCCCCTGGACCGGCACAGAGGCCGACGCAGGTCCAGCAAGAGCCTGAATGTGGTCACCATACTGGCCAGAGACAGGGCGGGCATCATACGGGATGTGGCCGAGATTGCGGCCGCCAATAAAATCAATATCGAGAGGGCCTCGGTCACCGCCCGGGGAGATCTCATCTCCATAGAGTTTCTCATGGATTTTGCCGACTGCGATGAAGAGGACGGCAAGGCCATTCTGAAGAAAGAGTGCGAGAGACTGGGGCTGGACGTGGTGGTTCAGGATCTGAGCCGCTCCAGGAAGGAGAAGCGGCTCATAGTCTTTGATATGGACATGACCATAGTCGACTTTGAGATCATCAACCGGCTGGCCGGCTTTGCCGGAGTGGACGAGCAGGTAAAGGCCATAACCGAGAAAGCCATGAACGGGGAGATGGACTTCAAGGAGTCGCTGCGCCAGAGGGTTCGCCTGCTCCAGGGAATGCCGGAGAGCACCCTGCAGGAGATCGCAGCCGACCTGCAGCTGACGCCGGGCTCGGAGGAGCTGCTACATCATCTCAAGCAGGTGGGCTACAAGATTGCTCTCATCAGCGGCGGCTTTACCTATTTCACCGATGTTCTCAAGCAGCGACTGGGATTCGACTATGCCTTTGCCAATGAGCTGGAGATTGAGAACGGAGTTCTCACCGGCGAGATCAAGGGAGATATCATAGATGCCGAGGCCAAGGGGCGCATCATCTACAAGCTGGCCGATCTGGAGAACATAAGCCCGGACAGCATTGTGGCTGTGGGAGATGGGGCCAACGACTGTCTCATGATCAGGAATGCCGGCCTGGGAGTGGCCTTCAATGCCAAGGATGTCCTGAAAAAGGTATCTGATGGCTCGCTCTCCCGGGAGAATCTGCTGGGCTTGCTCAATGTACTGGGTCTGGTGGAAGAAGAAAAAGAGAGCCTCTAAACTGCCATTCATAACCTGGACAGGAGAGCCAGCATCCTTGAGCTGAGGGAAATGCTCTTATTATATATGCACAATAGCAGCCTGGGAGAAATGGCCCATGAGAAGCAAATTATTCTGGTCGATGATGATACTGGCGGGGATGCTATTTGCCGGGCCGTCTTCATCGCAAATATATTTCACAATCTCTGTTCCGAATAGCTGGGATATCACCGGTGTGGGATGTAGCGGCATGACCGCAGTGGATTCCGAGAATCCTGCCCGAGGATTGATTGCCTTAAACCATCTGCACCAGGGCTTTGACATCCTTCCCTCATACACCACTCCGGAGACATATGTGGAGCAATATATGCCCGATGATTTCAGCCGGGCCGGCGATCAGGTCACCAATATGAAGATTATCGCCTATGAAGACGATCAAAAGATAGCAGATGCCTATGCCTCCTGGGCCGGTGCTCTGGGCTCAGCCAGATCCATGAGATGCTCCTTTGAGGTTGACGGCATCCCTGCCGAGGGATCATTTACCGTGGCCACAAAAGAGCTGTTTGGATATGGAACCACCGTGGAGCTGCTGTTCGGCATCTTTGCTCCAGCGGGAAGGTTTGAAGCGGAAGCGCCGATGCTTCTTGAGGCCATCAATTCCATGAGGCTCTCAAGGGAGTACTTCTGCCTCTGCTTTGATTGCCCCGCACAGGGATGCGATTACATGTGCACCGATGGATGCTGCAATCATCCCTGCGACGAGAATGATAGATGCAATGATATCGGTTGACTGCAGAACAGCACAAATATGCCGCATCGGGCCGGGATATGGATCTATTGCGCCCGGGTCTTGTGCTCATGGAAAGGCAATGCCTGGAACGACAATGGATTCAACCGATAAAAAGTGGGCCCATGCCTCAATGCCAGAGGCGGGAGCCCATGCTTTTAGCTACTGGCCTTCCGTCTTGCCCGGCTCGACTATCTCCAGGAGCTGAATATCAAAGATCAATGTCTGCTCGCAGAGAGGATGGTTGGCATCCAGGGTTATGGTATCCCCTGCTATATCTGTGATCTGAACCGGTACATTGACCCCATTGGAGGCGCAGACCTCCAGGGTCATGCCCTCGGCGGGAACTATATCCTCCGGCAGGTCTTTCCTGTCCATCTGGAAGACCCTATCCTCCCGGTACAGGCCATAGCCCTTCTCGGGAGGGATCTCTACCGTCTTGGACTGGCCGGGAGACATCCCCACCACTGCCTCCTCAAATCCCTGGATAAGATCTCCCTCACCGATCTTGAACTGCAGAGGCTCGAACCCCTCTGAGGTATCAAAGATCACACCTGTGCCCAGCCTGCCGCTATAATGAACCTTTACCATGTCGCCTTTCTTTGCTTGTGCCATGAAAATCTCCGCCTTCTATCTCTTCGGGATCTGATCCAGCTCTTCCTTTGTCATCTTCCACTATATAGAAGAAACTGCCTGGAAAGGATTGCCACCGTTGCGACTGGGGATAGAGATTATCCTTTATTTGATGTAATTAATTTTTTATTTATTGAATACAATAATAAGAGAACGGGTTTATATAAAAGCAAAGCTAAGAAGTGCTTTGAATATGGATATGGAAGAATGGACGATGGTGAGAAGGGATCCAACAGATCGAAAAAGGATATTAAGGGTGGAAAAAGCATATGAGAAGATGGAAGTCTGATCGAGGGCTGGAGGCCAGAATGATGCTGACCATGTTCCTGCTGGCTGCAGTCTACCTGGCCTTCCTGGCCGTTTTGCTGTCCATGGGGGTCAGCCAGCTCGTGGTTATCCTGTTCATGGGCGGCTTCATGTTCCTGCAATATTTTTTCTCCGACAAGATGATCCTCTCCAGCATGGGGGCAAAGCTGGTTTCAGAAGACCAGGAGCCCAGGCTGCATGATATGGTGCGCCGGCTCTGTCAGAATGCCGATCTGCCCATGCCCAAGATCGCAGTGGTCAAGACGAGTATGCCCAATGCCTTCGCCACTGGAAGAAATCAGAAGAATGCAGTTGTGGCCGTGACCACCGGTCTTGTAAGCCGGCTCAATGAGAGCGAGGTGGAGGCGGTGCTGGCCCATGAGCTGACCCATGTCAAGAACAGGGATATGATGGTCATGACGATTGCCACATTCCTCTCCTCCCTGGCCCAGTTGATGGTGCAGTGGCTGCCGTTCATGGGCGGAGGCGACAGAGATCGCGACTCAGGCAGCAATGCTCTCCTGCTGCTGGTGGTCTCTCTGGTGGTCTGGATTGTGAGCTTCATCCTCATTCGCACCCTCTCCCGTTACCGGGAGTTCGCCGCCGACCGGGGAGCGGCCATCATCACCGGACAGCCATCCAACCTCATATCCGCCCTGACCAAGATCAGCGGATCCAGAGTACCTACCGAAGACCTGCGCCGGGTGGAGGGACCGGTAAGCGCCCTGTTCATAACTCCTGCACTCTCCGGCTCATCCTTGAGCAAGCTCTTCTCCACCCATCCTACTCTGGAGGCCAGGATCGAGGCCCTGCAGAAGATAGGGATGGAGCTGGAGGCTTAGGATGGGCTTTTTGGACTCCCTTCTGGGAAAGACGAAAATGCCCGAGGCCAAGACGGACAAGCTCTTTGCCATATCCACCGCCGCAGTCACCCTGGAGGCAAGCCTGGGCTACCGGCCGGATGGAGCGGCTGGGGTATGCATCAAGCCCATGGAATCCACCCATTATGAGACCGCCCGGCGGGAGATTGAGGAGCTTTTAGCTATGAGCACCAAGGAGACAGGCACAGATTACAAGCTCCAGAAGGATGAATACAACTATCTCTGGGTGGTTCTATCCGATCCGGACCTGGATGATCTGGTCAATTCCGTGCAGATGATATCCCAGATCATGACCGAGCAGGGCTTTGGAATTCAGATCCTGGCGGCGGTATTTCGCTTCCGGGGCGAGGCGGTGGTCTACTGGATCTACAATTTCAAGCAGGCAGCATACTATCCCTTCGTCCCCCAGGGCGGCCGGCAGCGGGATACGGCGCGGGAGTTTCGGCTCAGAGCTCTGCTGCAAAAGGAGATGCCGCTGGAGAAGGATGAGAGCCGGTGGTATCCCATGTGGGGCATGCCCATTTAATTAGAGGTGTGAGAGGGAAAAGGCTATCTCGGCCCTGTGGACTGAATGCTGAGCATTATGTCAGCAGCAAAGAGCGGCCAGCATAGAAAGGACATCCATCCCGGATTGACCGTGGATGTCATACTCAAAAAGGACCAGCGCACCGGCAAGAGAACGCGGGGCAAAGTTAAGGAGCTTCTCACCAATTCCTCCTTTCATCCCCACGGCATCAAGGTGAGACTGGAGGACGGCCAGGTGGGAAGGGTGGCCGAGATCATCGATTAACCTTTTATCCCTGCCTTACCTTGGGAGCGATCATGGTCAAGGAAGTTCATGCCGCTCATATTCTGTTAAAGACGGAGAAGAAGGCCTTAGAGGTCAAGGAGAAGCTGGCCGAAGGAGCTCAGAGCTTTGCTGAGATGGCCCGGAAGTACTCCCAGTGCCCCTCCGGGAAGAGTGGGGGAGATCTGGGCTGGTTCGGCAAGGGCCGCATGGTACCCGAGTTCGAGAAGGCGGCCTTTGAGGGAGAGAAGGGCAAGATCCTGGGGCCGGTGAAAACCCAGTTCGGCTATCATCTCATAAAGGTCTTAGACCGGAAGTGATGGGCCGAGTCGATCTCTATTTGCATATAATGCTCTTGCAGGCTCTTGCCGGACTCCAAATCTCCAAATTTCTTTAAATACGGAAAGCAGATTTTTTTCTTTAGGTCCCGCCTTTCTCCCCATATCCTGGCCCGGTAGGGAAAGACAAAAATAGCCAAAGATCGCAGCGAAGGGCCAGGGTCTAAGAGCATGATGGAGCAGCTTATTGCCAATGGGATCATCTATGGGTGCATCATCGCCCTAGCTGCCATCGGCCTCTCCCTGGCTTACCGCATCCTCAACTTTGCTAATTTCGCCCATGGAGAGTTTTTGACTTTGGGAGCTTACTTTGCACTGTTCTTTGCCGCAATCCTGAATCTCGGCTTTCCGGCAGCCTGCTTTCTGGCCATCGCCGCCACCGCAGCCTTCGGCGTGGCTCTGGATCTCTTAGCCTGGAGGCCCATGCGCTCCTCCGGCGCCAGCCGCACCGCCATCATGATCCTCTCCATTGGGCTATCCATAGCCATAAGAAACGCCCTGATCATATTCTTCCGTCCCGATGCCCTCCGGTTTCCCCTGCCCGTGAGCCGGGGCATGAGCATTTATGGCATGTCCATCACCCCTCTTCAGATCGAGGTGGTGCTGATCGCCAGCGCAGCCATGCTTCTGGTCCATGCTCTTTTAAGCCGGACCGCTCTGGGAAAGAGCATGAGGGCCCTGGCGGACAATCCCGATCTGGCCAGGATATCGGGCATCAATGTGGACCGGGTCATACGATTCACATGGGCGGTGAGCATGGGCCTGGCCGCTCTGGCCGGGATAATGTACGGACTGATAACCCATCTCAATCCCAATATGGGATGGTCCATAATCCTGCCCATGTTTGCGGCTGCTATTTTGGGAGGAATCGGCAATGCCTACGGGGCCATGGCGGGGGGACTAATAATCGGGATATCCCAGGAGATCTCCACCGCTTTTCTGCCTGCCGAGTACAAGATCGCTGTCAGCTTTCTGATCATGATCGCAGTGCTGCTCTTCCGGCCCCAGGGCCTGACGGGAGGCGGATGAGATGCTGGATTATCTGGTCTCCATCATTCTGACCGCCGGGATCTATGCCATCTTCGCCCTGGGCTTGAATCTACAATGGGGATATGCAGGCCTGCTCAACTTCGGTCATGTGGCCTTCATGGCCATAGGGGCCTATCTCACTGTCCTCTTGAGCATGAACGGCATTCCCATAATGCTGGCGGTCCTGGCCGGCATGATCCTGGCCGGAGCGGCGGGGGCATCTCTGGGAGTGGCAACTCTTCGACTCCGCGAGGATTACCTGGCCATAGTGACCATCGGCTTCTCCGAGATTCTGAGGTTCGTTCTCCTCAACTGGTCCTCTCTGACCCGGGGCTCATTCGGGCTTTTCGGCTATCCCCGTCCCTTTCAGGATCTGGTGGGGATGAGAGACTACAACCTTTTTCTGGCCGGCCTGGTCATAGCGGTTCTGCTGATAGTCTATGCCCTGCTGGAGGCTTTATCCCGCTCTCCTTGGGGCAGAGTGCTCAAGTCCGTAAGAGACGACGAGGCCGTTGCTGTCTCTCTGGGAAAGAACGCCTTTTCCTATAAGGTTCAGGCCATAGCTCTGGGCTCGGCCATAGCCGCTCTATCCGGATCTCTTCTGGCCTTCTATCTGCAGTACATCAACCCCAATAACTTCCAGCCTGTGGAGACATTCTATGCCTGGATCATGGTCATACTGGGGGGAAGCGGAAACAACCGGGGAACAATACTGGGAGCGCTGCTGCTCTGGGGCTTCTTCAGCATCACCCGATTCATGGAAGGCTACCTGTCCTTCAGCCCCTCCGCCTCCAGCGCGGCACGGATGATCCTGATCGGGCTGATTCTCATCGGCCTGATGATGTTCCGGCCCCAGGGACTGCTGGGGAGAAAGGAGGAGCTGTCGATTGGCAGATGATATACTCTCGGTCAATTCGGTCAGGAAGAGCTTCGGCGGCATTTCAGCTCTGGATGGCTGCAGCCTTAGGGTAAAGGAGGGAGCCATAGTGGGCCTGATAGGGCCCAATGGGGCAGGCAAAAGCACCCTATTTGATGTCATATCCGGCTTTGTGCAGCCGGATGCTGGCCGCATCCTCTTCTCCGGCCGGGAGATCCTGGGAATGCCGGCCTATAAAATCGCCCGTCTGGGCCTGGTTCGAACCTTCCAGATTCCCCGATCTCTGATGAGGATGACCGTGCTCGAGAATATGATGCTGGGAGCACAGGGTCAGGCGGGAGAGAGGATCCACCTCTCCCTGCTTTGCCGCGGGAGGGTAATGGCCCAGGAGAAGGATATTAAGGAGAAGGCGGAAGAGATATTGCAGTTCTTTGACCTGTTGCGCATGAGGGATGAATATGCCGGATCGCTCTCCGGCGGACAGAAGAAGATGCTGGAGATGGCCAGAGCCCTTATGGCCGATCCAAGGCTGCTTCTCCTGGATGAGCCATTTGCGGGGGTCAATCCGGCCCTGGCGGATAGATTGATCGAAAGGATCAGAATCCTGAAGGAGAGGGGCCTTTCCATGGTCATAATAGAGCATGCCATACCCTATGTTCTTGCTCTATCCGATAGGCTCTATGTCCTGAACAAGGGAGCAGTGCTGGCCAGCGGCCATCCCCAAGAGGTCATATCCGACCGGCGAGTGTTTGAGGCCTACCTGGGGGAGGGGGATAATGCTCAGCCTTGAATCGGTCACCGCCGGATATACTGATGAGAACATCATCCATGATATCTCTCTGCAGGTAGATAGAGGGGAGATCGTCACCATCATCGGCCCCAACGGCTCCGGAAAATCCACATTGATGAAATCGGTATTCGGCCTGACCAGAATGAGGGGAGGTAGGATCAGCTTTTTGGGGCAGGATATCACAGGAAAGAGGCCCGACGAGCTGGTGCGCCTGGGCCTGGCCTATGTTCCCCAGGAGAGGAATGTCTTCTCCAGCCTCACGGTCAAGGAGAACCTGGAAATGGGAGGGGTGTCCCTGACAGGAGCGATAGGCGAGCGCCTGGAGACGGTGCTGGAGCTCTTTCCCAGGCTGGCCGAGCGCCTGGGCCAGAAGGCGGGGACGCTGAGCGGAGGAGAGCAGAAGATGCTGGCGGTGGGGAGGGCTATGATTGCCAAACCCCTTCTGCTGATGCTGGATGAGCCATCAGCGGCGCTGTCTCCCAAGATCATGGCCCAGCTCTTCGCCGAGATCGAGGAGATAAACCGAAGGGGTGTGACGGTATTGATGGTGGAGCAGAATGCCAGGAAGGCTCTGGCCATAAGCCACCGGGGATATATCCTGGAGATGGGACGAATCAGGTTCCAGGGTCCGGCTGAGAGCCTTCTGGACGATCCCGAGGTCTGCCATCTTTATTTGGGAAGAAGATGATTTTTGCGGCAAGAGGCGAGGGTTCATTCCAGCCTGCCTGAGACATCAGCTCACGGTCCCTGAAAATATGGAATGATGAATTTAATCGAAGGATGAATTGAATAGATGGATGATCGAATATGTGGATGAATTGAATGGGGCGATGAGGGGGAACAGAATGATTAAGTGGTGTGATGCAGTGGCCCGATCATGAGAGTTCTGACAATCCTGGCCCACCCACAGTCGGGCAGCTTCAACCATGCCATAGCCGATGCTGCTGTGGCCGCACTGGAGGCAGGCGGCCATGAGGTCGTCTTTCATGACCTTTATGCGGAGGGGTTTGATCCCCTCCTGAGCAGCAATGAGATCCCCAAATGGGCTCGGATCGATGAGGCTCTTGCCAGGCACTGTCAGGATCTGGCCGAGGCGGAGGGGATCATAGTGGTTCATCCCAACTGGTGGGGCATGCCCCCGGCAATTCTCAAGGGCTGGGTGGACCGGGTGGTGCGGCCGGGGGTGGCATACGAGTTCCTGGAAGGAGACAGCGGACAAGGCGTGCCCCGGGGCCTGCTCCGGGCTCGGAAGGCCCTCGTCTTCAATACCACCAACACCGAGGCAAAGAGGGAGCAGGAGGCCTTCGGCGATCCTCTGCAAACCCTGTGGAAAAACTGCATCTTCGGCCTGTGCGGGGTGGAGGATTTCAGTCGCAAGAGCTACGGGGTGGTGGTGACCAGCACAGAGGCAGAGCGAAGATCATGGCTCGACGATGTGAGGCAGAGGGTCAGGGAATGCTTCCCCTGATACCCTGAGAAGGGCATCTGATCCGAGGCGGGCTCCAAGCCCGGTTGTGATGCCGCTCTATCTACTTTTGACCGACAGATATTTAATCCCTTGAACTCTTGATGAAAAAGCTTCATTTGCATCAATTCAGGAAAAAGTTGAGATGTTTTTGTGGCACTGCCGGTTGCAGAAGCACTTTGATAAAGGCTATTCTGTTGGGCGGAGTGAATACGCTATCTGATCATCCCTTTCAGATCCGTTCCATGAAACTTCAGCTCTTAGAAGCATCACTACCAAAATCATCACGAGGTTATAAATGTCGTTTCAGAGTCTCAATATCATAGACCCGCTTTCCCGGGCTATAGCCAAAGAAGGATACACCAAGCCAACCCCCATACAGATGCAGGCCATACCTTATCTGCTGCAGGGAAAGGACCTGATGGGAATTGCTCAGACCGGAACAGGCAAGACTGCCGCATTCGTGCTGCCCATACTGCAGAGGATGGCAGCAGAGATCAAGGCGGTCATGCCGGGATCGCCACGGGTGCTGGTGCTGGCCCCGACCAGGGAGCTGGCAGCCCAGATCGATCATAGCTTTGCCACCTACGGCCAGTTTCTCCGCTTCAAGCACACCGCCATATTCGGGGGCGTCAGCCAGGTGCCCCAGGTGAGGATTCTCTCCCGGGGGGTGGACATACTGGTAGCCACTCCCGGAAGGCTGCTGGATTTGATGAATCAGGGGATCATCAAGCTCAAGAGCGTGGAGTATTTCGTCCTGGATGAGATGGACCGGATGCTGGACATGGGCTTCGTCAAGGATATGAGGAAGATCGTATCCGCCCTGCCCCAAAAGCGCCAGTCTCTATTCTTCTCCGCCACGCCAAACCGGCAGACGGACGAGTTTGCCTGCAAGCTGCTGGACAATGCGGTGAGAGTTGATGCCGGACCGCAGGAGAGCGCCCTGGATCGGATAGATCAGAGTGTCTTCTTTGTGGACCAGGTCAACAAGGACCGATTGCTTCTGGATCTATTCCAGAAGAGCGATATGAGCCGGGTGCTGGTCTTCACCCGCACCAAGCACCGGGCAGACAAGGTTGCTCTGAAGCTGGGCAAGAGCAATATCAGGGCGGCAGCCATTCACGGCAACAAGTCCCAGGTGCAGCGCACCAGAGCCATGCAGGATTTCAAATCGGGTCGCATAAGGGTTTTGGTGGCCACGGATATTGCGGCACGTGGCATTGATGTCGATGACATATCCCATGTCTTAAACTACGATCTGCCCAATGAGCCGGAAAGTTATGTTCATCGCATCGGCCGCACTGCGCGGGCCGGAGCGAGAGGAGTGGCTTATTCCTTCTGCGAGGCAGATGAGAGAGACTACCTCCGGGGCATAGAGAGGTTTGCCCACATCAAGATTGCAGCGGCAGAGCATCAATATCATTCCGAGAAGGCAAAGAATGCCACGGGAACGGCAGCCAGGCCCCCTGCTCCCCAGAGATCGAGAGCTGTATTGAGAAATGCCCGGCCGAACAAGCCCGGACCGCATCCGATCCACACGGTGAGAAGGGCGAGCTGATTTCAGAAGAAGAGCGGACATAAGGGCATTCCGGCCTGAAATGCCCTGGCACTCTCTGCATAACATGCAAGCTCTTCTATCCTAAATAAAAACAAAAAGTCAGTATATTGAAACCCTGATTTCGATTTAAGTTCTTACATTGATGATTGGTAAAGATCCAAAGAGAGAGAGGACGATCTCTCCGCGATCCGTTTAATTACATTGCGCACAATTCTGACTACCACATCTATCTGGCCAGTGCAACCTGAATCTACCCAGCCTCCCAGTTTTCAGATAACTTTGCCATTCTCACCTCATGCCTTAATATTTATATTTTTATACTCCCAGTCTGATGTTCCGTCAGGGCCACCACATATATCAATGGCCCTAGCTCTTACTTCCTCTAAGCAGTCCACAGATCTCCAGGTATGAGAGACTTTAACACTCTCTCTCGATGATGCAAGAAATGTCATGGTTTTCGTGCCATCCCTCCAATCAATCTCGAAATAGAATTGATCACCATCTTTGTCTTCGCCCACAAGAGTGAACTGCGCTGGCACCCCAACCGAAATAAGTCCCGGGCCTGAGAACTCATATACATCCGGTCTGCGGTTACTCCTAGTAAATATTGGCTCCTCAACCATGCGATCATCGCAGACGCAATTACATCCCTTGCATTTACAGGTATTGTGCGCTTGATATTTATTACCACATTTATCTGTGCGGATCGGTCCATACGTTTGCAGCTTTTCACACTGTGATGATCTACATTTGATAGGAGTCAGCTCGAAGTCAATATCTCTAGCATTGCCACTCTCGTCGGTTATCAGCGTGCGTGTAGAAGATGCATTGTCAGATATATTGTAGCACTCAGCATTGTATACCCTTATTCGGTAGCTGGAATTAGGGCAGAAGTGGCACCCTGAATCCTGTCCCACCATAGGTCCCATGGCATAATAGCCAGAATCATTAGTCGTGTAGCATACATTGCATACGTCTGGATCCTGATCATCGCAGATTCCAGCTTCTTTTATGGGAAGACCGGTCTTGGCATCAAATACATGACCGGATATCACTCCCAGGCATGGCGATGCTGAAATCCTGCGGATATAATAGCGCTCTTCTGCAGCTATGGAAATATAATTGCCATTGCCGCAGCCATAGACCTCTACTTTTTCTCCTGCTTGTATATTCTCGTCGTGGAATCCTCTGATAGATGGAAGGCCTGAATAGACTTCAACCACATTTACATCTGGCTTCTGCCCACTCACCACTTCTTCAATCTCCACCACCCAGATCTCGCATAGCTTATGGCTGGAAGATCCCCAACAAAGGTCCTTAACCTCCAGACAGGTTCCTTTGAGCTTGATTTCGCTACAATTATTGGTGCTCCCATTATTGGGTTGGTATATCTCGAATTGTCGCTCCAGCCACTCAGTCTCATCGCAGATGTTCCTAATGTCCTGGTTTATAAGTTGCAGCTTGGCAGAATACCAACCCTCTGCTGCGTTCTCCGGTATCCTAACATCTATCTGGTTGCCGCGGTTCCAGTAGCCGAACTGATCCGTACCATATGGAGGCGTCCTCTCTATCTTGCTGTTGGAGTATATATCCCCATTAGGGGATCTGAGCAGAAGAACTCCCTGAAAATCAGCTTCCAGATTGAGATTGCTTCTGTACTCCATATCGGCAAGTACTATCTGGCCAATAGCATATTTGCCGTTGCTGATATCGTATTTTAATATCTCCCCACAATCCGGATTCTGAGTCTCATTGGAATTGGAAGCACAATCTATACGTTTGACATTGGAGAATATAATCCAAAGCGCCCCCTCACTCCAATCTCCCTGAAATTCGTAGCATCGTCCCTTGACCAAGTCATTGACCGAGCTGCACTCTTTGCCTCTAACAGTTATTATGCTCCCAGGGAATATTTCCGGGACCTTATCTGGATTCTGAACCACCTTCTTTATTCTGACATTTGCGTAATAGTCAGGCTGGCTACCGGCCGGGCTACAATGTGGGGTCTCGATTACCTCTCCTTGTACTATTACAAAGCTAACTTTTTTTGGCAGGAGATAGAAATCCAAGTCCTTCTCTCCATTTCCATCCACGTCGGTAACCAGAGACTGAACCTGTTGCTCATAGCCATCTGCGCTGCAAGTAACTGAGCAATAGACCAAGCCGCAGATATTGCATGCAGGTGAGCCAAGCTCATAGTAGCCCTGAACATCAGTTGTAACGGGTCCATTGCAATAGAGGTTACATTCCAATGAGGCTCCTTCTATTGGTTGATCCGTTTGGGCGTCACGAACATGGCCCCTGACGACACCGCTGCAAGCAGCCTTCTTAAAATAGAAGCTCTCTGAGCCATGCAGGGTTACCCTGCTTCCCTTATCATCCGTAATATACGAGCCATAGACCTCGACCTTATCCCCAGCCTCAATTTTTTTATCAACAAAGCCCCATATTGGCGGAGAGATTGATTGTCCTACAACTACATCAATCGGCGATGTGTTGGGTTGTGGCCCTGATATTAGCTTATCCACGGATACGGTCCAATAATCAGGCGCACCAGGCATGGTGCCTTTCTCGAACTCAATTGCAGTTCCTGAAAATACGATTTCTGAATTTTGGCCTGAAACAGGACAGCTATCGATGGTAAGGCTAACGCCATCTATTGCCTCATTGAAATCGTAGTTCTTGCTGGATTCACCGCATTCTGCACTGGCAGATACAATATGCTGGCCAAAGGAAACCTCAGTTCGGACTTCACCATTGCTGTCGGTAATGCCTTTGCTGATGCCATCAACAGATACCTCAGCACCGGGGAGATTGATTGAGTTCTTGTCACCGACCCAAATCTTGAAAATTTTTG
>JAGOLL010000097.1 GCA_017994055.1 Methanothrix sp. | reverse complement strand
AGGTACTCCTTCTATGGGCAGGCGCCACAAGAGTTCTCACATCAGGTGCAGACGCTGTGGCAGCATATCGTTTAATTTCAAGAGAAAGGTTTGCGTTCAATGCGGGTTTGGCCACTCGGCCAAGATGCGAAGTGCCAAGTGGATGAGAAAAGCAGACTATTAGGGGCGGAAAGTTGCACGATGCCTGCGGCGTTGTTGGAATTTCCTTCAATGAGACGGGCAATAATGTAGCTAAGTCCATTTATTATTCCCTCTATGCCCTGCAGCACCGGGGGCAGGAGGCGGCAGGCATATCGGTGCACGACGGCAAGGCCATACGCACCCATAGGGGCATGGGCCTTGTCTCCGAGGTTTTTGACGACGCCCAGATCGCCCTCTTGCGGGGGACGGTGGGCATCGGCCATGTCCGATATCCCACCAGCGGCCGGTCCAATATCGAGAACAGCCAGCCGGTCTTGATCAAATTCAAAGATGGGGCCATTGCCGTAGCCCACAACGGCAACCTGGTCAATGCCGGCCAGCTCCGAGAGCAGCTGGAGCAGGCGGGCGATATCTTCTATTCTACATCGGATACTGAGGTCATAGCTCACCTCTTCGCCAAAGAGCTCCTGCGCTACGATCTTCAGGAGGCGGTGCGGGCTCTGATGAAAAAGATCGTAGGCTCCTATTCTCTGGTCTTTCTCTGGGGAGATACCGTCCTCGCCGTGCGCGATCCGCTGGGAATCAAGCCCCTTTGCATCGGCGAGATCGACTCCGGCTACATGGTGGCCTCGGAGAGCGCTGCCGTGGACACCCTCAATGGAAAGCTCATCCGCGATGTGAGGCCCGGCGAGCTGGTTGTCATCAGGCACGGTGAGCTGAAGTCATATCAGCTGGCCCGCCTGCCCAACTACTCTCATTGCATATTCGAGTACATTTATTTCGCCCGGCCGGACAGCATCATGGACGGGCGGCTGATATATGATGTGCGGGTGAACATCGGGGCCCATTTAGCCAAGGAGCATCCCGCCTGCGCCGACACTGTCACTCCCATCCCCGACTCGGGGATAACCCTGGCCGTGGGATATCATCAATGTTCGGGCATAAGCTATAGGGAGTGCCTGATGAAAAACCGCTATATAGGCAGGACCTTCATCATGCCCGATCAGAGCATGCGGGAGACAGCAGTGCGCCTGAAGATGAACACCATCCGGCCCAATATCGAGGGCCACAGCCTGGTCTTGGTGGACGACTCCATTGTGAGGGGCACCACCAGCCGCAGGATAGTGGACATGGTGCGCCGGGCCGGGGCGAAAGAAGTGCATGTGCGCATAGGAAGCCCCCCCATCATGGCTCCATGCTATCTGGGAATAGACATGGCCAGCCGGGATGAGCTGATCGCCGCCCACAAGACTGTGGCCGGGGTGGAGGCAGTGATCAACGCCGATTCCCTGGGATACGTAAGCCATGAGGGCCTGGTGGAGGCGGTGGGAATCCCCAAGGAGAACCTGTGCATGGGATGCCTCACGGGAATATATCCTGTGGAGATTCCCGGCGAGAAGTGCCTGGCGGCCCAGACCAAGCTATCCGAGTATATTATGTAGGCTGGAGAAAGAACGCCCGGAAAATTTTAAAAAAAGTTTTACAGTTTGGCTTCAAGCCGACTTGGGGGGCCTGTCCATCACAAAGGCCACCACAATGCCCAGTGCCGCCAGGACTGCTACATAGGGGAAGACATTGACGTAGCCTCCCGGCATGTCCTTGGCCGCGCCGGCCATGAGGTTGCCGATAATGGCGCTCACGCCGTAGGCTGTGAATGCCAGGCCGTAATCTCTGGCATAGTCCTTGTGCTGAAGTAGCTTGTCGTTTTCGCCGGGACTATGGCCAGCCAGCCGCCCGGACACAGCCAGAGCGCAGCAAAGGCTATGGTGTACATGGTGATGGAAGAGGGATTGGTGTTACACCAGCAATGATGCGGCAATGATCACCACATAAATCACAATAGCCGTCCTGGGCGGGGTGGCTGGAGACGGTGTGCAGCTCTTCCAGAACAGGATCAAGGTGGATGCGAGGAGGTTTGAGGTGGTTATGAAGGCAGGAAATGAAAAGAATTAGATCTAGCAGATGCTCCTCATAGCAGAAGAAATCCTCTTGAACTCAGCAGGCCAGAAGTGATGAATAACACCATGCTCAGGAGCACAGCTAAGGTATCAGTATAGACTGCCTTAGCAGAAAGATCCAGATTATGCGCTATGATATTTAATTTGGCCCCCCGCTGCAAAAGCAGGCCGCACACTTATCTTTTCGCATAATCAGGAGGGGGTAGCCACAGTTCCATCTGAGGTCCTAACTCGGATCAGCGGGATTACATGAGCGGGCCGAAATTGTGATCGTCTCTTACACCGTCTTGGTGAGGTAAAATCACAATCGCTGTTACCAACTGTGGCTATACCATTCATCTCTCTTTTATGTTATTTACCTTTTTTCCTTATAAAATCCAAAGGATTATTGGCTGATAAAACCGATTAATAAAGATTTAATTAAATTAATAATTTATATTCGAGACTCAATTTGATAAATTTAACAGCATAATTTAAATATTCGTAAAATAATAACGTGGCTAATATTTTTATTTTGGGCCAATATTTGGGGGATATTATTTAATTTTATAAGGCCATTTTATAAACAATGGCTAACATATCTGGAACTCAAAACGAGGCGAATCCAGGATGACCCTGCAAAAGCATGTCAGCTTGAACATCAATATTCGTGGCCTGAGCGAGTCTCCCACACTGGCCATCAATGAGAGAGTGAAGCAAATGCAGAGCAGAGGAGAGAAAGTCTATAATTTTGGACTCGGCCAATCTCCATTTCCTGTACCCGTTCCTGTTGTGGAGGCTTTGAGGCTTCATGCTCATGAAAAAGAGTACCTCCCTGTAAAGGGTCTTTTTTCCCTGAAAGAGGCTGTGGCCGGATTTCACCGTCAGAAGGATCTGGTGGAGGCAAATGCAGACTATGTTCTGGTCGGTCCGGGATCAAAAGAGCTTATGTTTCTGCTCCAACTGGTCTTTTATGGAGAGATAATTGTGCCCACACCATGCTGGGTCTCTTATGTGCCCCAGGCCCAGATCCTAGGAAAGAGAGTGAGCTTGCTGCATACCTCATTTGAGGATAAATGGCATATTCGCGCTGATCGGCTCTCCGAGCTGCTGGAAGGAGAAAAGGATACGTATAGACCAAGACTGCTGGTTCTCAACTATCCCGGCAATCCTGACGGCCTCACTTACACTGCAAATGAACTCAAGGAGATAGCAGAAGTTGCCAGGGAATATGAACTCATCCTCCTCTCGGATGAGATTTATGGCCAGCTCCATCACCGGGGAGGCCACGTTTCTGTAGCTCGCTTCTATCCGGAAGGCACGATAATCAGTTCCGGCCTCTCCAAGTGGTGCGGAGCAGGTGGCTGGAGATTGGGGACATTCACCTTTCCTCGCAGCCTGGACTGGCTGATGGATGCCATGGCTGCCGTTGCCAGTGAGACGTACACGTCAGTTAGCGCGCCAATCCAGTATGCTGCTATAGAGGCTTTCCGGGGATCGATGGTAATCGAGAGGTATCTATGGCATGCCAGACGGATTCTATCCGTCCTGGGTCAAAAATGCTACCGGATGCTGAGTGATGCGGGGGTGAGGCTGCATTCACCTGAGGGGGCTTTTTATATGTTTCCTGATTTTTCCCCTTTTGCCATAGAACTGGCAAAAAAGAATATAAAGACTTCAGAGCAGCTCTGCGAAAAACTATTTCATGAAACTGCAGTGGCCATGCTTCCGGGAAGGGTATTCGAGAGACCTTGCGAGGAGCTTACGGCAAGGATCTCGTACATCAATTTCTCAGGATCTAAGTCTCTGGCGGCCAGCGAGACCATAGCAATTCATCATGAACTGCCTGCGGAGTTCATTCAGGCTCATTGCGAGGAGACCTTGAGAGGCATGGAAATCCTGACGGAATGGCTGACAAGCTAGCCGATTAAAAAGGAGATCTCCGTCCCTGGTCATGCTGTCATGGCCAGGCCCTAGTAGTAATACCATATGCTTCTATAGTCATCCGGGTCTTCTCCTCTTTCTTTCAGCCGTTGCAGATACCTGTTGATGGAAACATCGGTGTAGATATAGGGCTTGACCTGTGCGATGTTCTTCTCCCAGGGCAGGAAGGAGTACATCCTTCGCCCTTCAGGGGTTATGGCGATCAGCTCATGGTTTTGCCAGGCACGAAGGTGATCTTTGCCAAGGCCAGGAACATTGAAGACAGGCTCGTCGGTGCGGAATATTCCGGGGAGCAGCCTCGCTTCTTCCTTTCTCTCCTGCAGGATGCGAGCTATGGGTACCGAATATTCTTCCATCTCCGCCTTGCCCTTCATATTGAATGTATAATAGGGATCGACTCCGATCTGCTTGAGAACTATACGCAGGGCACAGGTCTCAAACTTTCGACTATTGGCAAAGGTAAAGACCTGCTGATTGTATACCTCAATGCCAGCCATCTTAATTCTTTTTATGGCCTTCAGGCTCTCAGGAGTCACCTCATAAGGGTGCATGAAATGAGTTACAATACACAGGTTCCTCTTTCCAAGCTCATGGTGCTGGGAGAGTATCTCGCACAGATCATCGGTAATCCGCTGGGGCACAGTTGCCGGTGTTCGAGTGGCTACCCTGATGCTCGTCAGATGTTTCATGCCGGAAAGCCTGCTCAGGATGGAATCGATCAGATTGTCGTCCATCACCAGTGGATCTCCGCCGGTGAGCAGAACGTCCATCATCTCCTCATGCTCCGAGAACCACTGCAAAGCAGCCTCGATTTTCTCTTTGGGAGCCAGTGCCGAGGCCATAAGGGGAGAGGATATTTCCCAGTTGCGTTGGCAATAAACGCATATCTGTGGGCATGACTCATAGGGTTTGATAATGGCCACCCTCGGATAGCGGCGAGTGATCAGATCTAAGGGGGATGTGTCTGCCTCTTTCATAAAGTCGAAAGCCCATTTCTTGTCCTTCCTGTGGGCAATCATATTCTGCACATAGCTCAAAGGAGGGAAGACCTGTTTACGAACCGCATAGTCCCTATCGGAGGGCTCTTTATCCATCAGATGCAGATAGTAGGGAGTTAAACCAAACGGTACATGGTTTTCAATGGCCAGCCTTACGGCCTCTCTATGTTGCGGGGATATTTCGATCAGCTTTTCAATCGTATCCAGGCCGCCAATATCCTTGAACACATGACGGTATTGCCAGTGCCAATCCTCCCAATCCTCTTCTGTGGAATTCAAGGCATCCAATATTCTCTTTCTGTTTTCATCTCTCTCAGCGGCAATTTGCGGATCGAGTCCGGATCTATGTCTTTCTAAATATCTGTCCATGCGCTCGGCCATCTGATCCAGATAATCTGAGCGCTTCCTGCCGGCATCCCTTCCTTCATAATCATCGAATTTTGGTATCTCTATTCCTTCCATCAGCTTGGAGGGGTAGACATCCGCCTTCAATTTAAGAGCCTTAAAGAAATGGACAAACTCGGCAATGAAATCCTCACTGACATCTGCGTCGCCGTTAATTGCGGCGCTCCATAGATATTCCAAAGCGGATATTCCGGCAATTCGTTCATTCCTGGGAGAGATTATATTTCTCATTGTGCGAATAACCTCTTTAAAAAGAACATAATCCCAGGTTTCAATTTCACCCAAATCACAGGAATAGGTCCACTCCCTGGCTTCTATGTAACGGGCTACCTTGTTGCGGGCACTTTCCAGGCT
>JAGOLL010000096.1 GCA_017994055.1 Methanothrix sp. | reverse complement strand
GAGTATTCCTATAAACCAGCCTAAAGATATATTATAGTAAAGTTTATATACTATTAACACTATTATATGTTATGGATTCTTTTACTACTTGGATGCTTCGCGGCATTAGTGCGAAGCAAAAGCCTTCCAGGCTGTTGAAGATATCGAATTTGATTGATTGGTTTCCTATTCGCCGTGAACTTGACGAGATGTATGATAATAAAAGTGAGAAGGGCGGGAGGCCAAATTGTGACGTTATTCTGATGTTCAAGATTCTGATACTTCAACAATGGCACGGCTTGAGTGACCTTGAAGTTGAAAGGCAAATGGCTGATCGAATTTCATTTATGGCTTTTCTTGGTTTTCCTGATCCGTTCCCAGATTCCAGGACAATTTGGCTATTCAAGGAACGCATGGCTAAAACCAAGAAGGACGTGGCGGTCTGGGCAGAGCTTCAAAGACAACTGGATTCTATGGGTTTGCAGGTTAAACGTGGGACGATCCAAGATGCCACATTCATTGAAGCTGACCCAGGACCGTTCAAGAAACCGCGAGGCAACGACGCTAAGACCCGCCGTAGTAGAGATGGAACAATAGCCAAGAAAGGTGATGAATTTCATTTCGGATACAAACTGCATCAAAAAACCGATATTGATTATTGCCTTATTCGAGAAATAGAGACTACCACCGCGTCACTGCATGATAGTCAGGTTGATCTATCTGAGGAGGGCGAGGTTGTGCTCAGAGATAGAGGTTATTTCGGTGCGCAGGCGAAAGGTATTGATTTTACCATGAAACGCAGGACAACAGAAAAGACTCTTGATGATCTCGATAAAGAGCGAAATCACCTGATCAGCATCTTGAGATCGCCCGGCGAGAGACCTCATGCAGTGATAAAAAGAGTATTTGGGGCAGGAAGAGTATTGGTAACAACAGTCCAACGAGTTGGTGTTAAAATGATGGTGACGGCATTTGCTTTTAACCTATACCAGCTATGCACATTGAAAAATGCCAAAGTCATTTAGACTTAGCGGAAGCTATCTAAAAATGACCAAAAAAAGAGTCTAATTCATGCAAATTAGGCCATAATTCGAATAGAAAAGACTTAATTATTCAATATTGCATCTGGAAGAAGGGTAAATAGGAATCCTCATTTGATTTATTTTTCGCAAGTCATATCCCTAGATCACTCCGTCTATACCACATTTCCCTCCTTCTCCTAGTGCTATGCCAGCACCAGCACCTGGGATGGAGCCAGATCCCGAATCTCTACATAGGCCATCTCTTCCAGTCTTTTCACCGTCTGCTTTGATCCCTTGCCATATGCCCCGGCATACCTCCTAGGCCTCGCCGTCTCCTAGGCAGAGTTGAAGACCTCAGTCAAGGCCCCCTTGCCCACCGGGCCGTTCAGTACCGCATCCACCAGCACATCATCTGGCGCAGGTACTGCCTGCTTTGCCGCAGCGCCGGAAGGCTCCGTCGAACGGCGGCCATGGCTGCGATATTGTGATAGACGGCGGACCCGAGATCAAAGCAGTAAGGCGTGGCGGTCCTTCCGAAGTGCCTGCAGCAGTCCAGCCGAGCTCGGGTATGGCGCTAAGCTGAATGCCGCCAAAGAACAGAAGGGGCTTAATCTACTCACTCGTTACAATAATGTCTTCTCTCTGGGCTTGGCGCCTGAGATGATGACCAAATCCATCAGATTTCCTTTCCAGATGCCGCCTTGAAGATATTTGCCGAGACGGCGAATGTGAACCTGCCGGACCGGCTGCCTCCATCAGCCTGATGGACCAGGTAATCCCCTCCAGCCAAAGAGGACAAAGACAGATTGAGATGGTATGAGTCCGCTGCTCCCTCCGGCAGCACATTCAGACTCATCTCCAATCCGGATATTGAGCCTGTGGCGGTGGCCTTTCGAGCCATTTCTCCCCCGATTATCTCTCCCCGGCCGCTGATCAGGCTGCCGTTCTGAAGCAGATACATCTTCATCTTCTCTCGGGGCTGGCCCAGGAGTTCAATAAGCCAGGCACCGGTAATATTGACATCTTGAATGGAGTTATCGGCATGGATATCATTTTGCATCTGCTCGGAAAAATCACCCAGAAGATCAAGGCTCCCGCTATCCATTAATTTGGATGAAAGGGCCTGTGCCTGAGACAGAAGGCAGACAGAGACCGCGATGCACAGCAATATCTTGTAGATCATGACCTTCGCCCCGTATCGCCGGAGAAGCATTCATATCTAATAGGGAGGCCAGGGCCCGCCGCCAGGCCTATGGCTGCCCCTTCAGACAATTTCCATCTGAGCCGACTAGAAAGCTACCTCTACGATCCTTCCATTGAGCACATCATCCTCGCTCACATTGACATGCTTCATCCTGACACCCATCTGGTTTCCGGAGAAGATGAGGTAGGGATCTACGGCTCTGCATTCATATCGGCTCTCAGAAGAGTAGGGAACCCTCATCTCCAATACACCATCTTTGGGCATGGCCTGATTGGCATATATGAATGGCCTGTCCTGATTGGAGGTCATATTGAGCACACAGCCCACCTTCTGGTCCGCGCCGGTGCGGATCCTGATCAATGCCCCGGGAACATATTCAAAGATCTTGACCTGGGCCTTGGCCGGATTTTCTCCCAGGAAGGTCTTGGATTCATAGATCAGCCGGAAGTGGCCTGTGCCAGCCGCATCGAAGTAATACAGCTTCCCCAGGGTGGTGTTAAAGAGCCTCTGGGTGGGAATGACTGTGATCTGCGATCCAGAATAATCCTGTGCCGTGAAATAGGTTGTGAGATCCTCATGAGCCCAGTTGGCTATGGCTCCCAGCTTGCCGTAGGCCATGCTGTGATCCAAGAATACATATTTCGATCCTCTCTCGTCCAAGAGCGCAGTAGCATTCTCCTCGCTCTCGGATAGATAGAATTTAGCCGCATCCTCCCAGCCGGCCTGGAAGTTGCTTGCCACCACCGGCCGCTCCGCCATATACATGATCCAGTTTCCGTAATCCCACCAGCACATGACGCTGTACTCGGGAGTCTTTACCGGATTATCAAAGAAGCTGGTAGCATTGCTGTTCTCTTTCAGCCAGGCCATCGACTCCTGCCAATCGCCTTTGATCATGGTATCGCTGTAGGCGACGGTATTTACCACCTCAGCAATGCTGGGCAGGGTCAGAACCAGAAATATGATCAGGATTGCGGGCAGCATCGACCTCGGTTTGTCCCCGCCAAGCCTCTCTCTTATGAGATCCAGCAGATAGAAAAAGAGTATGCTGATCAGGATGCCTATGGAGATGGTAGACATATAGAGGAATCTCAGCTGTCCGAAGGTGAGAACAATGGCGAAAGCCGCCCAGAGAAGCAAGATAATCATACCCTGCCGCCTGCATCCCTGAATTTTTCTGATCAAGGCCAAGACAATGGCAGAGCCGGCAAGGGCAAAGATCAGATTCAGTCCCAGTCCTGAGAATAGTACCTGCTTGAATGTAAGCCAGTCATAGATCAGCGGCTCAGCCTCGGAGATCATTCCAATATAGCTGCCTCCCCAGATCAGCTCCAGGCCGAATTTTATCAGGCCACCCAACTCCAATAGTCCGCTGGATAAAAGCAGAACAAATGCCAGGAAGAGGACGATTATGCTCAGTGGAAAAGCCTTCCAGCTCATATTTCTCTTGGCTGTGATGTAGCATAAGGCTGATATTATAGCCGTTGCTCCCAGTACGGCGGCTGTTCCCATGAATGATGGGGAAAGCCAGTGAGCATTCCGATAAGGCAAAATGATAATAATCGCCACAGAGAGAGCCAGCATCAGAGAGATAGCCGTCTCATGCCATGACCTCTTGTCTTTAAGAGCTGCCGTCATCTCAATTGCACCGTAAACCGGGATTACGGCCAGGTAGAGTATGGCTCCGTGCCAGGTATAGGCCAGGGCAGCCAGGGATACTCCTGCCAGCACAGCAAAGATATACTTCTTTTCCTGGCGGCAAAAAGAGAGTACCAGAAAGAGCAGTGCGCTGAGCAAAAACAGCACCTCAAGGCTATGGTGATCCATAGCCGCAAAGCGGGTATATTGGAGATAAGTGGGAGCCAGGACGGTCATCAAACTAGCCAGAATTGCAGTTCTATGATCGAAGATCTCTCGGATCAGGAAGTAGACCACAATGGTAGCTATGGTGCCGAAGATGATGGGCATAAAGGACGCTGCCATCTCCACACCCGGCCGGGTGTGTTGACCTAAAAGGAGGGAAAATGCAGCACAGAACTGATCATAGAGTGGTGGCCATACATTCTCCCATCCATGGGGATAGTTGAGATAGGAATCAAACCACAGCGTATGCGGGAAATTTTGTACAGTATATAAAATTCTACGCATATGATAAAACTCGTCATAGCCAGGCAGCAGGATTCCATTCTCAGTTAGGGAATTCTTGCCTGCCAGAAATCTCAGCAAGAGGCCCAGGATGACCACTGCTAGAAGCTCTACCGGCTCGCTTCTCTTCCCCTGATCCATGGATCTCGGTAAAGAGATTCATCATATAAAAGACTGGCTCCTTCTGGATCGGACGGCCAGATGCTGATAAGCAGAGTGCCTCTCCGTCCCATAAAAGAGGGCTATATCTCTCACTGACCCTAAAAATCAAATAGCGACTTCTGTTTCGCTGGTTTGGATGCCTCCGGGCCGAAAGAGAAGAGGCTGCTCTGTCCCCGGCTGGTGCAGAGACTGTCTCTGCCCACGCCGAAGCTCTCGAAGATACGCAAAACCGGTGGCAGTATCTGCTTTTCCACATAGTAATCCGTGTCCAGGAGCATGTTTTTCTCCAGAGCATAGGCGGGATCCTCGGCCCGATTAACGAACAGCTCTCGGTTCTTCCTTCCCCTCTTTCCCTGGACGATAACGAAGGGTACGCGGTCTCCCACGCCGGGGACGCTGCCGCCCCGCTCTTTTATCTTCTCCACCAGTTGGATATGGGGCTGCTTGTTCTTGTAGGATCCCGGGCTCTTGGTGTAGCGACGGGTGAGGGTTAAGTCCTGCAAGATCTCCGGGTCCCGGGAGAGGTCCAGGTTCTTGAGCCGCAGCACCACGGCGCGGACATGCTCCACCGCCTCCTCCACCTTTCCCTCTTTGAGCACCAGCTCCAGACAGGTCTTCAGCGTCTTGGATGTCAGGTCGCACCAGTCCCGGCGCACTGTTTCCATGCCCCGAACCTTGATCCGATCCTTCCATACCTCTCCCATGGGCTCGAAGACCCAGAGGGCATAGCGCTTCTTGGCCAGGAATATGCCCCGCCGGGCGAAGGCCTCGAAGACCAGCTCCATGGGCTCGGGAAGCGAGGCGGTCACCGTCTCGGCGATCTTTCTGCCTATCAGCTCGGCATCATTCAGAGATACGGCTCCGGTTCCCGGTCCTGTGGGCTGCAGCCGCACAAAAACGCTGTCCGTGTCCCCGTAGACCACCGATAGGCCAAAGCACCTCTCTGCCGCCTTGCCCAAGGGCAGGGCGTCCCTGAAGATCACCTCGCCATCCAGGACGTAGACCGAGCCGATATCGTCTATGATCTTTTTAGTGCGCAGGATGTTCTCCCGGCCGAAGGAGGTCACGGCATTAGCTAAGGCCAGGCTGTAGAGCCGGGCCCGGGCATATCCGGAGTAGCCATAAAAGCTGTTGAGCAGTATCTTCATGGCATACTGCTTGGCATCCAGAAAAAGGCGCTCCTCGTCGCCGGCCTTCTTCATCAGCCTCTTGGTCGCCGTCCTCTGATCCAATAGCTCATGGAGTATGGCAGGCATGATTCCCGGCGAAACCTGAGCGGAGACAAACCTTCC
>JAGOLL010000095.1 GCA_017994055.1 Methanothrix sp. | reverse complement strand
TCTTCCTCAACCAGCTTCCTGGTGTATATACAATCAAAGAGGTCCTTCAAGCAGGCTGGACGCTTATCTCACCCGCTGATGGCAAGTTCACCGCAGAGGTCATAAACGAGAGCGTGACCCACCTGGAGTTCGCCAATAATCAATCCTGAGCCCTTTTTTTCCTTTTTTCAGTCCACCGGCAGGAATCCCTATGGTCAGGTTGAAGATTTCCCGGCGTTCAACCAAAAATCTTTCATAGATTGGGCAAAAGAAATAATCGCAAATTCGTGGGGGATGATCATGAGAATAAATGTTGTATTAACATCTGCAGCACTGCTCCTGATGATAATGGGGCCCGCTGCTGCAATAGGAATGAGTAGCAGTAGTGGCTGTGCTGCAAGAAACGCTCTGGAGGCCTATTGCGTTAACCATGGAGGATGTCCTAAAGATGGAAACTGCTATTTCCCGGATGGCGGTTATTGCGATCTGGAGTCCTTCTACCAGGGAACCTGTCCTGGCAAAGAGTATTATGAGGATGCCCTTTGGATGTTGGAGGCCTATTCTTTCCTTTATGGGGATTACACACCATATGGACAGTACTATGTGCCGGGCACGGGGTATTCCTATTATGCCTATCCCTATGCTAATCAGCTCTCCAATCCCTATTGGAATAGCGATCTGGGCAGCTACTATTACTGGCCGGTTTATACCCAAGGATACGGTATAGGTTATGGCACTGATTACGGCGCAGGTTAGAGGCATTCGCTTTAGGGGAGATGATTATTTGTGTTTGACCTGGTTGTGGTGGGCGCTGGTCCGGCTGGCTCGACTGCCGCCCGGATAGCAGCCGGAATGGGCCTTAAGGTCTTAATCCTGGAAAAGGAGGAGTTTCCCCGCTACAAGCCCTGCGGTGGGGCTCTATCGGAGAGGGCGACCTCCTGGCTGGACCTTCGCCTTCCCGAGGCCGTATGCGAGAAGGCCATAACCGGAGCTCGGATCCACTACCACGAATGGGTTCAAGACAAGGTCAAGGCCTACAGACTCAGTACTCTGATCAACCGGAGCGCCTTTGACCAGTTCCTCCTCCAGAAGGCAATCGAGACCGGGGCCAGTGTCTCATTCTCTCGTGTTCTGAACTACAGCAGCAAAGAGGATCATGTATCCGTTCAGACAGGTGATCAGATCTATAGATCAAGATTTTTGATCATTGCCTCCGGCTGCCAGGATCCTTTAAGAAACCGGATATCGGGAAAGGCCTCAAGAGATGATATCGGGGTCTGTCTGGTAACAGAGATCGAAGCGGATGATAGGGATATTGAGGCCAGACTGGGCAGCCTTCTGGATATTCATTTCGGGATAGCAAGCGGAGGCTATGGCTGGATCTTCCCTCATCGTGGGTACTACTCCGTGGGCATAGGAGGCCTGGCATCCCAGATCCGCTATCCCCGCATGATAATGAAAGTATTTCTTGAGGACAACGGCTTTGAGGGGGATCAGACAATAATTCATGGCCACACCATACCGCAAGGAGGTAAGAAGAAGAGGATCGCCCTGGGCAGAGTGCTCTTGACGGGGGACGCAGCCAGCCTGGTGGATTCCTTCACTGGTGAGGGCATCTATTATGCTTTGCGTTCGGGAGAGATGGCGGCAAGGGCGATAGGAGAGGAGAAAGAGAGAGATGTTGCCCGGCTCTATGAGAAGAGATGCAACAAAGAGCTGGGCGAGGAGCTCAGATATGCTTTGATCCTGTCCCAGGCCATGCACAGTCATCCCAAAGCCTTCTCCTGGATGCTGGAACGGCATAATGAGGTATTAGACAGGTATATTGAGATCGCTGCTGCCAAAAGGTCTTATAAGGATTTTGTGCGCTGGCTGGTGCCCAGGCTGCCCATGGGGATATTGTCCTCCAATTGAAAATCAAAAAAAAAATTCAGGTGAAGACCTCTCCCGTCCTCACCTTCACCGATCTTTCCACCGGGCTCACGAAGATCCTGCCGTCCCCGAACTTGCCGGTTCGAGCAGCATCGCAGATGGCCTTCAGCACTGGATCGACGGATTCATCAGCTACATAAAGCTCCAGCTTGAGCTTGGTTAAGAGGTCGACCTCCATTGTGCCTCCCCGGTACTGGAGCTTGATTCCTTTCTGCTCACCTCTGCCCTGGATCTCAGTGGTGGTCAGGGCGACCACTCCTATCTCCTCCAGAGCCTCTTTGACCCTCTCCAGTCTCTCCGGCCGTACTATTGCCTCGATCTTTTTCATTATCATTCACCGCCTTCAGGCATAGGCCTTCTCCCCATGCTGGGATATATCCAGGCCCACATACTCTTCGTCCTCAGTCACGCGCAAGCCCATGAACGAGTCCACCAGCTTGGCCAGGGCATATGTCACCACAAAGGCATAGACCACCGATATGCCTGCGGCCATGATCTGCACAGCGAACTGATTGAAGTTGCCCTGCAATAGGCCAGTGTAGTTGTTGACTGCGGAGGTGGCGAATATGCCCGTAGCCACCGCTCCCCACAGGCCGCCCATGCCGTGGACCGCCCAGGCATCGCAGCTCTCGTCCAGCCCCCGGCTCACCCGGAAGAGGAGAGACATATAGCAGAGGACCCCGGCCACCGCTCCGATTACCAGGGCTCCAAGCACGTCCACAAAGCCAGCGGCAGGGGTTATAGCCACCAGGCCGGCTATGCCGCCGCTCACCATTCCCAGGGCGCTGGGCTTGCCCTTCAGCCAGCTGGAGAGGAGCCAGGTCAGAGCACCAGCAGCAGCGGAGGTATTGGTCACCACCAGGGCAGAGGCAGCAAGGCCGTTCGCTCCCAGAGCGGAGCCGGCATTGAAGCCAAACCAGCCAAACCACAGCAGTCCGGCGCCCAGCATGGCCATGGGGATATTATGGGGCTCCATGACATAGGAGCCGAAGCCCACCCTCTTTCCAATCACCATCGCTATGGCCAGGGCGGAGAAGCCGGAGCTTATATGGACCACCGTCCCACCGGCAAAGTCCAGGGCTCCCATCTGAGCCAGCCAGCCACCTGCCCAGACCCAGTGGGCCAGGGGATCATAGACCAGGGTGGTCCAGAGCAGAGCGAGCACGATGAAAGAGCCCAGGCGCACCCTCTCCGCCACCGCTGAGGTGAGGATGGCCAGGGTCACTGCAGCGAATACCATCTGGAAGGCGACGTAGAGCAGATGGGGCAGATTTTCCGCCAGTGGCGCTTCGCCCAGGCCTATGCCATTCAAGGCCAGGTAATCCAGAGCACCTATTGCTCCGCCTATATCCTGGCCGAATGAGAGGCTGTAGCCCAGGAAAACCCACTGAAGGCTGGCCAGGGCAAAGGCCAGGAAGGAGAGGCCAATCATCGATACCACAGTCTTCTTGCGCACCAGGCCGCCGTAGAATAGGCCCACCCCCGGGGTCATGAGCATGACCATGGCGGTTGAGACCAGGACCCAGGCTGTGTCTCCGCTGTCTATTGGCATATTTGTATCACCTGAACCATTGCTGGCAGACTGCGCTGGCCTCTAGCCATGCAGCATTGTGAGGACAATGCTCAATTGCACTCTGCCAGTTAGAGCTGTTTTTCAGGGGAATAAAAGGATATTTGATATTATTGCATAAATGATATGAGAATATCATACTGCAACTCAAGGAGGCGATCTGCTATAAGGCTGCGGCAATCTATTTATCTGTGATACGCTTCTTTAATTAGGTTCACATGTCCAGGTTTGGACCTGGAAGGTGTTGGCTGCCTATGGACAACAAGTACGAGATACTCCAGGCAATCCGGGAGGCGAAGAAGCATCTCGGAGAAGGATCAGACTTTCGCATCGCTGATGTCATGGAGACAATGGAAGGCATCGCACCGTTTCTGGATAAAGAGGTCATAATTGGATTGAAATGCAAAAACTGCGATAGCTATGCACGAGGCTCATTTCCCCTGAGCAACGACTTTTGGGCGGTCGACGAAAATGAGCACTGCCATGAGAAGAAGACCTCTCTGAAGAACCTGAATGCCTTGAAGCTGGCCGGCTGCCATCAATACTCATGTCAGGAAAGGGAGGAGCTGATGAAGCTGGGCCAAGATATTCTGGACGAGGATCTCAGGCCTGGATTCAGCGATAGAAAGCTATATGATAGGAGCAAGTTCGCCAGCTACAGCGTAGACTTCCGCATGCTCTCCAATCCGGGAAATATCTGCATCGAGTTTGGGCATCTTACGGATGGAGGGTTCACCTGCAGCGATATCAGGCTTTACATCATAAAGAGGCTCGATCCGGGATTTGGAGAGGAGGCCTCTCGCAAGATATCTGAGGCTTTGAAGAATGGTCCTGTCATGGCGCTTGAGGCCAACCTGCAGATCAGAAGGCAGCTTGATATTGACTATGTCCTGGAGTGGATTGCCAAAAAGCGAAAGATGGATATAGTATATCTCTAGCTCTATTTTTGATTTAGACAATAATTGATAATTAAAGGATGTTTTCGACAATGGCGCAACCGCTAGTGCCAGATACCAGCGTGGTAATAGATGGCAGAGTCTCTGCCAGGATCAAGTCTGGAGAGCTCCAGGGCAGGAGAATTGTAGTGCCCGAGGCTGTGGTGGCGGAGCTGGAAGCCCAGGCCAACCACGGCCGAGAGATCGGCCTGAAGGGATTGGAGGAGCTGAGAAAGCTCTCTGAGCTGGCTAAAGCCGGCAGGATCGAGCTGGAGTATGTAGGAATAAGGCCGAACCTGGATCAGATCAAGCTCGCCGGTGGTGGGGAGATCGATGCTATGATCAGGGATGTTGCCCTGGAGCTGGGCGCCTCCTTCCTCACCAGCGACCAGGTTCAATCCCGGGTGGCAGAGGCGATGGGGCTGGATGTGGAGTACGTCCGTCCCCAAAGGGAGGCGATCAAGCCTCTGTCCCTGGAGAGATACTTCACCGAGGATACCCTATCCATTCACCTCAAGGAGAGCGCAATACCCATGGCCAAGAGGGGCCATGTAGGGGACTTCTCCCTGGTCCGGCTGGGCGAAAGGCCCTCATCGGAGAGGGAGCTGAGGGACCTATCCCGGGAGATATACGAACGGGCTAAAGCCGATCCAGATGGCTATGTGGAGATGGAAAAGATCGGGGCAGCGATAATCCAGATTGGGCCGATGAGAATCGCCATCGCCAAGCCGCCGTTCTCCGACGGCCTGGAGATCACCGCCGTTCGGCCGGTGGCCAAGGTGAGCTTTGACTCCTACCGCCATAGCAGCATGCTCAAAACCCGCCTCAAGGAAGGGCAGAGGGGAATTCTAATCGCCGGTCCGCCAGGGTCGGGCAAGTCCACCTTCGCAGCCGGATTGGCCGAATACCTTCTGGACTGCAACTATGTGGTCAAGACTCTTGAATCTCCTCGCGATCTGCAGGTTCCCCCGGAGATCACCCAGTACAGCCCTCTGGAGGGGAGCATGGAGGCATCGGCAGATATACTGCTCCTGGTCAGGCCCGACTATACCATCTACGATGAGGTCAGGAAGACACGCGACTTCCAGGTCTTTGCCGATATGAGGCTTGCCGGGGTGGGCATGATCGGCGTGGTCCATGCCAACAAACCCATCGATTCCCTGCAGAGGCTCCTTGGCCGGGTAGAGCTGGGCATGATACCTCAGGTGGTGGACACCGTGGTCTTCATCGAGAGAGGGGAGGTCACGAAGGTTTTGGATGTGGAGTTTGTGGTCAAGGTTCCCTCGGGAATGGTGGAGGCTGATTTAGCCCGGCCGGTGATAGTGGTCAAGGACTTCGAGAGCGGCCAGGCGGAGTACGAGGTGTACTCCTACGGAGAGGAGATCGTGGTGATGCCCGTCACCAGAGAGGAGAGAAAGCCCTCCTGGAATCTGGCCAGCAGGGAGATTGAGAAGGAGATCTCTCATCATG
>JAGOLL010000030.1 GCA_017994055.1 Methanothrix sp. | reverse complement strand
GGGAACTGCAGATCGCTGCCACGCTCACCTAACTTTATTTCTCTTTCAAGCCTACAGCAAGGGCTCGGTAATTACTCTATCCTGATTCCATTCAGCCATGTTGCACTGTTAATGGGCAACTGTGCGCCCGAAATTGCGGCAAGATGCAGATCGCTGCCACGCTCACCTAACTTTATTTTAAACGCAATACCCTGCAGCTTGCTCCGGGGATAAAGGGCATGCGTATTCAACTTAGGTTTGGATCAGAATTACCTAGTTCTGTTTTCATGCCGCGCTAGGATGCCCCGTCTGCTTGCAGCGGGGTGCGCCGCCGCCGTTTCACTAAACGTCTTCCAAGGCCGACTTTAAGCGCAGAGGAGATAAGAAGAATCGGAATAGAAGCTCTGGCCGAGGCCCTCGGGCCGGTGGATGCAGTCCGATTCCTGTAGAGCTTTGACCTGGGCAGGGGCGACTACACCAGAGAGCGCTCTCATGTAATTAATTTGACATTGGATTAGATCTTCAGAGGAATCGAGAGGCGAAAGAAGGCTGGCCAGGGGTAGCGTGCATGATTGGGGAATGATACCCTTAGATCCTGGGGCGCACAGTTTCAGGCGGACGAAGGGACCGATGAATCTCACAGGCGGCCATCTCACGGCGCTCGTCTGATGCCACCATGAACAGGTCGATTCTGATATTGGGCTGCATGCTCACCAGATCCAACATCCTGGTGCCTGGCAGGAGCGGATGGCTGTGGTGTGCTTCACCTCGAAGGCGGCAATTATGGCATCGCTTATGTTTTCCCAAAAAATGATCCCTCCGATATTTTCTGGTCATTGTAGCTCAATACCTTTCAGGTGAATCCTCTTCTCCTGCGAGTTCGCGTTCGAGCTGCTCTAAAGGTGGGAGCAGCCCTTTGATGGACTTCTTCAGGCCCGGGAGATCTTTTTCTACAATATTCCAGACTTGCTCCAAATTTGCGCCTTCATACTGGTGGATAAGAACATCCCGCAGACCGGCTATTGCTCGCCAGGGGATCACCGGATGGTCGGTGCGGTATGTATCATCCAGCCGCTTTGCAGCCTCCCCGATGACCTCAAAGTTCCTCAACACGGCATCCTGAACCAGTTCCTCATGGAGAAAAACCTCTCTTCCGACTTGCGTGAAGCGCTCAATCTTCAGGATGCACTCCAAAATGTGAGACAGATAGACGCGGGGATCTTTGCTCATAAGGGGCGCGCCTCCTTAAGGATTCGTCTTCGGAGTAGCCAGTAGAGGCCCTGCTCTGTAACCACATCCACCTTGCGCTCAAGGAGTTCCTCCAGGTCCACCACCAGCCAGGCCAGATCCAGGAGGCTACGACCCTGATCAAGCTCGACCAGCAGATCTATGTCGCTATTCTCACCCGCCTCTCCACGGGCCACGGAGCCGAAGATGCGTACATTGCGGGCACCGTGCTTGGCGGCAATGCTTAAAATCTCCTCCCGGCGAGATTTCAATAGGTTATTCAGATCCATAGCATCGCACTTCTATGCTCTTCTTGTCTTCAATTCTAATTAAGTTTATCATATTGACCGCCGGAGCTTGGGAGCAGGGGCGAAGGCGGCTGATCCTGGGTTGGGGAGGCTCAAGGCGGGAGAAGGTGGGCCGGGGATCTCATAGGCAATCTTCTCCCGGCACGGGGACTGGGCCAAGGTTACTTGGTCCAATCTTTGCACAGTATTTCGGCTTGTTCAGAACGGTCTATTTTGCTTTCTTTTTTTTTATCTGGAGGTTAGCCGCATTTCCGAAGCAATTGCCTAATGATAATTCGAAGTTTTGCTCAGGATGATTCCTTTACCGACCAATCGCTGGTCAAATTCTTCCGGGCTGATTCATCCAGCTCTCGTGCGATCTTATTTAAGGTCTCTTCAGGTGACTGATAAGAGCTGTCCCTCTTTCCAAAACTATGAAAACGTTTAATTGATAAGCTGGAAATAAAATGAGCATGGTGTGACTATGGGCGCCACTATTCATGTGAATGAGGATATTAAGACCCGCTTGAAGCTTCTGGCTCGAGGCAGTGAGACGGAGGACGAAGTTTTGCAGAGGCTGATAAGATACTATGAGGAAGCGGACTTGGAAGAGATCATCGAGGCCAGGTGGGAGCGGCTGCAGAAAGAGAAAGCAGAGTACATACCTCTGGAAGAAGTCTGATGCAAGTTCAAGTTCACCCTAGAGTTAAGAATTACCTGGATGAGAGCAGTGAAAAAGAGAGACTAAAAGAAGGACTTGCCAGGCTGGGCGATGATCCATTCACATCCAGAAGCGGTCTGGATGTCAAGGAGCTCAAAGGCAAGACACATGATGTCTATCGCCTAAGAATCGGAGAACACCGATTTGAGTATTTTGTGGAGGATGGAACAGTGTGGGTCCAAAACGCATTTCGCAGGAAGCGGGGATATGTGCAGGGACGATAGCTCCTGGATGTCGGAAGCGGAGGCTGGTTCTTCTGGTGAGCGCTCCTCTTGGCTCTTGATCTTGTCAAGCAGGACGCAATTATGAAATCGGGGGATTTTGTGCAGCAAGCTGCTGCATAATTCCCATTCTGCTCCCACCCCCCCGCCGCAGCTTGGGAGCGGGGGCGGAGGCGGCAGATCCAGGGGCAGAGGCGGCTTCAGGCGGGAGAAGGTGGGCCAGGGGGATCACAGAGGCGATCGTCTCGCGGCGCTTGTCCGGGGCTACCATGAAGGCGGCAATATGGCATCGTCCATTGGCAGCAACACAGGAAGCGATCGGAGTGCTGACTATCGGGGCCGTTCAATAAATCTTGAAAAGAACAAAGACCACAAATCATTAAAGCAAAGAAGACGCAAGACATTAGCATAATGACTGATGCAGTTATGGTTGATGACGGCCTCCTGATTCCTAAGAGCCTTCTCAATAAGCTTGGTACAGAAAACCTGGAAGTCTTGACCAGGGGCAGGGAGATTGTGATCCGTCCAAAAACCAAGACCAGGCAGTATTATGGTTTTATGGGTATCAGCGAGTACAATGGAGTTTTAATAAAAGAGCTAGAGCATGATTGGGAAGAGAGTGGCAAAGATTGAAATTATTATTATATTCTTCTTCAAATCCTATTTTCATAGATGCCAATGTGTTCCTTGACTACACACTTCCCAACAGAGAATTCGGAGAAGCGGTTTCGGATTTCCTAGAGAGGATTGAGCTACAGGATATTGATGCTATTACAACCCCGATCGTCCTAAACGAGGTCTCTTATATTCTGCTCCTTCAAAGAGGAATGGTTATTCTAGATACCGAAAATAGGGATGCTGTCAGAAGCAGAATAAAGGAAAACAGTCATTTCGCTCATCAGTGCTATGATGCGGTTGACATGTTCAATGAATTCATCAGTGGCCTTGATGGCTTAAAATTGATCCCCGTCCAGCCAGAGGATTATTTGCAGGCCTCAGATCTGGGAAGGAACTACAACTTGCTTCCAATCGATGCACTTCATCTGTCAGCGATGAGGCGCTGCCGTATTCGCGATATTGCCACCAGAGACAGGGATTTTAACCGAGTGGACGGAATTGTTGTCTGGAGTCCGTAAGAAGTGTCCCAGGAAAATAAATTCAGGAAGAGCAGGTATGACGCCCGATAGCTATCCTTCTCACGCTCCTTCCTGCTTGCGAACTCTTCCGCAGTTGGGAGATAAATTCCTGGCTTCAGGTAGCGAATTGCGCCTCCCGATCTGCTCCATCCCCCGCCGCAGCTTGGGAGCAGTGGCGGAGGCGGCAAGATCCCGGGGCAGGGGCGGCTTCTGGGGGGCGGAGGTGGGCCGGGGGATCTCATTGGTGGCCATCTCCCGTCGCTCGTCTGGGGCCAGCTTGGAGAGGACGATCTTGATTTAGCTGAATGCTCGCTGGGTCGGATATCCGGAGCAGCCCATAGTAGAATCGCCGTTGCGTGCTCTAGCTCAAAGGCGGCGATTATGGCTTCGCCCTGTAGCCAGAGCGCGTCGATCTGCTCGATGATCCTTTTGGCGGCGCGGCTGAACTGCCTGAGAAGCTCCTTTTTCAGACGCGGCACGTCATTAAATTGAATCCTATTTGCATCCGGGTTCGGTCATTTCTGGCCGCTCAGACATCCGGGCACAGGTCTGAGCCGAGCTTGAGAGCGACTAATGTATCTCTTCGTGCGTTTTCTCCTCGGCATGCGTTTGAGACCTCTTTAGCTCATATTCGCGGTCTTCAGGGACGGCCACAGCGCCGAAATGATATTTATACTTGATTGGATTGTAATGTCATGATAGAGATTAAGAGGCAAGTATGGCGGGATACAATTTAATCGAGACTTTGCGATCAAAATCAGAAGGCGATAGATTAGTAGGTAGATTAGAGGATATTAAATCTAGAGCAATTCCTCTGCTGAATAAGATTGGAGAGATCTTTCCGGAATACACGCTCCATGATATATCTCACTCTGAGCGTGTTTTAGGGAATTTCGATTTATTAATTCCTGAATGTTTGAGAAATAGACTAAATATTTTTGAAATATATTTTCTAATAGCAAGCACGTATCTTCACGATATTGGGATGGTGAATTTTCCGAAATTAGTTCGTTCGGATGACAAAATGGATGATTTAGCCGAGGATATAAGGAATTTGCATCATTTGAGATCCGAGGAATATATTACTCAAAATTATAAGGATTTAATGATTGACGATCAGTTTCAAGCGGAAATCATTAGTAAGATATGTAGAGGTCATAGAAAAGAGAATTTAAGTGAT
The DNA here is from genome assembly GCA_017994055.1 of Methanothrix sp. GTDB lineage: Archaea > Halobacteriota > Methanosarcinia > Methanotrichales > Methanotrichaceae > Methanothrix. Next base: position 23,798 of record JAGOLL010000030.1, on the reverse strand, counting down.
TCTGATGTGTTTGATCCAAGCTTTATTTATAAAAATTATTCAATTAATATAGCATTATTATCCTCTTTGTTAAGAATTGCCGATGAATTTGACCTAACTTTTGAACGAACTCCTTTGATAGTATATGAACATCTTCCGCCACAAAATAAAATAAGCGCCGATGAATGGCGAAAGCGTTTAAGTGTAACAGGAATTGCCAAGCATCCTGAAGACTCTCTTGTAATAAAATGTTCTGCTATATGTGAAAATCCGAATATTCATCGTGCTTTATTGAATCTTGAAGTCAAGATAAATATTGAATTAGAAAATCTAGTGGAGCATTTACATCAATATAGAGATTGCAGGAGAGAAATTCCTAGAAAATTCTTAATGGACATTAAAACAATAAATTATAAATATTATGATTTCCGTTTCTCTCTTCAGGAAAAAGAGATAATAAACCTTTTAATGGGAGAGAAATTATATAATGATAAGACTGAGAGATTGAGGGAATTGCTGAAAAATTCTGTGGATGCATGCCGATTCAGAAAAGATGAACTCAATAAACGAGGGATGAATTTCGAACCTAAAATTTTTTTCTATTTCAATTCCTAAAGAGAATAGGATAATAATAGAAGATAACGGAGTGGGAATGGATGAATATATAATCGATTCTCATTTCACAAAAATAGGACGTAGCTTTTATGAATCCGAACAATTTCTAAATAGCACACATAATTTTGAACCCGTAGGTGAGCTAGGAATTGGTGTTTTATCTTATTTCATGATTGCAGATAAAGTCACAATTGAAACCGCACGAAGCATAGATAATTCTCTAATTATTGAAATTGACAATATTTCAGACTATTTCTTTGTAAGACAAGGCAAAAGAGAGGGTCCGGGAACGGTAGTGACTCTAGATTTAAATAAAGATTTTAAATATGATAGTTTGGCTAAATTGATTGAAACATTTGCAACGCATATCGAGTTTCCTGTTGAGGTCTTCGATTCGGATGGGAAAAATTATCTTATAAAAAATAGAATAAATTTCTCATTTGATTTTTCTGATAAATATCATGATTTGGTTTTTCCCGTAAATAATGTGTGCTTTTCGGGATATTTTGGAGTCTTCGCAAACAAGAGCAAAAACAATCCTTTCGCTATTTATCATGTTAAAAAACTCGAGCAAAATTATATCTCGTTAGAGGGCATACTTGTTTCATCGAATGATAAAATAACAACCTTTATAATGCCTTCTTGGATAAGATCTAATTTAGTGGATTTTGATATTAATATCATGAAAGGCGTTGTCGACCTTAATGTAGCAAGAAATGGAATCATTTCCAACGAAAAATTGACGGAATTTAAAAAAACATTTGAAAAAGAGCTAATTGCGGTCTTGATACGATTAATTGATGAAAATAAGGCAAAAATTCTAGAAGAGGAAACAGATATAAATTATTCTGAAGTGGTTTATACTTTTTTTTAAGAATTATATTGAAAGTGAGTTCCATATAACGAAGTATAACTCGAAAAATAATAATGTACTCTCTGAGTGTTTCATCAAATTTGCACGATCATTTTGTTGTTTTAAATGTTATACAGATGAAGGAATCCAATATCTCAATTATGATGAAATTATTAAAAGAAAAGCACCAATAGTCTTATTAAGGGACTTAAGTGATGAAGATGAAGAATATCTATTAGGGATTGTAGTAGATTCGGATAAAAAAGAGACACTCATTGCTGACGAAAAAGATAGCTCTGTTATATATTTATCAGAAATATTGTTCGATTCAGAACCAAAGGATTTTATAGAAATTTTTGGCCGAACGAGCATCTGCCATACTAAATTGGATTTGATATTTTCTGATTTGCATAATAGTACGGGGATAGGATACTTCTTATTCGAGGCTGAGTCGTATTATACGGATCACTTTATTGAATATGCAAATGATGAAGAAATAGTATTTAATAGGTCTAATAGGTTCATTAATTTAATAATATCTAAAGAACATTTAATTGCAGATGAAGTATCAATTTTTTCGTTAAAGGAGTTTTTTTCCGGTTTAATTAGGAGTAATGATTTTACTAATATAATTAAAAAGCAGAAAGCAATTTTAAAATTATTCGTTGAAAAAGCTATCATCACAATGATTGAGGCAAATAGATACAATTTAAAAATGTCTGATTTTCCACCATCATTTTTCAATATCTCATTTTCATTTTACCCTTAAAGGGGTATTTAGACTATTCCTATCCCTTCATCGCCTCCACGAAAGCCAGAAACGGCGGCGACGGCCTGCCCGGGCGGGACTTCATCTCCGGGTGGAATTGCGAGGCGAAGAAGAAAGGATGCCCCTCTATCTCGCAGATCTCCATCAAATCCCCGTTGGTGCCGGAGAAGATCATGCCCTTCTCCTCGATCTGGGCGATGTAGGCGGGATTGACCTCATAGCGGTGTCTGTGCCTCTCCACAATCTCATCCACGCCGTAGATCCGGTGCGCCAGACTGCCCTCCTTGAGATGAGCGGGATAATTGCCCAGCCTCATGGTCGCCCCCATATCCCTGATCTTCTCCTGCTCCGGGAGGAGAGCAATCACCGGATGGGGCGTGGCCCCGAACTCGCTGCTGGACGCGCCCTCCAGGCCGCAGACATTCCTGGCGTACTCGATGACAGCAAGCTGCATGCCGAAGCATATCCCCAGGTATGGAACCTTCATCTCCCGGGCGTACTGCACAGCCTTCATCTTGCCCTCTGTGCCCCGCGAGCCGAAGCCGCCAGGCACCAGAATGCCGTCCGCCTCCCGGAGGATCAGGTCAGGCGAGCCGTGCTCCAGCTCCTCGGCATCGATCCACTGCACATCAATCTTCACACCCGCCTCAATCCCGGCGTGCTTTAATGATTCACGGATGGAGAGGTAGGCATCCTCCATGGGATCGGCGCATTGCGAGCCCACGGTGTACTTCCCAACGATAGCCACCTTGACACAGCCTTCCGCCGCATCCATCCTGGCCACAAACTCATCCCAGTCTCGCCTCTCCTTCAGGGGAAAGAGCCTCATTGCCTTCATGATGTACCTGGCCAGCCCCTCCGCCTCCATCTGCAAGGGCACGCGGTAGATGTCATCGGAATTGTGGGCGCTTATCACCGCCTCCATGGGCACATCGCAGAAGTGGGCGATCTTGTGCTTGGTCTCGGCCAAGAGAGGATGCTCGCAGCGCACCACAATCATATCCGGCTGCAGGCCCAGCTGTCTCATCTCCTTGACGCTGTGTTGGGTGGGCTTGGTCTTCTGCTCCCCGTCTACCGTAGAGGGGGCGAGCGTCACGTGAACGAAGAAGATGTTTCCCGACTCCTCGTACTTGAGCTGGCGCATGGCCTCCAAAAAGGGCATGGACTCGATGTCTCCCACCGTCCCCCCCACTTCCACCAGGCAGATCTCGCAGCCCCCGTCCCTTGAAACCTGGCGGATGCGCCTCTTGATCTCCTCGGTGATATGGGGTATGATCTGGACCGTCTTGCCCAGATACTCCCCACGCCGCTCCTTCTCAATCACAGTGCTGTAGACCTTGCCCGTGGTGATATTGTGGTCCCGCGTGAGTTCGACATCCAAAAATCGCTCGTAGTTGCCCAGGTCCAGGTCCACCTCTCCCCCATCTTTTAAGACGTAGACCTCGCCATGCTGGAAGGGGCTCATCAGCCCGGCATCTATGTTTATGTACGGATCTATCTTGATGGCTGTAACCTTGTACCCCCGGTTCATGAGCAGCCTGCCTATGGATGCGGCAGTGATGCCCTTGCCGAGACCGCTCATAACCCCACCTGTGACCACAATGTATCTCATATCTTACACGCCTTTGGCAGCTTAGACTATAATGCTCTTAATAGCTGTGCCAGCCTGCTTATAAGATAGATCATCATCAGCCTGCAATATGCTATGGCCGGCAATGCTTCGATGTGCTCGCAACTCTCTCAAACTCCTTTTTGGAGAAAGCTGATCGCTAGAATATAAAACCTGCCACCGATATTTCTAATACGGATCAGGCATCTATTGCTCCAGCAATCATTGGATTGATCATTGGGCTGTCGTATTGAAGCCAATGCTTCTGATTGCATATGGATTGCCTTCCGGATTTCTTGGGGACAACAGATATCTTCACTGATTATAGCCCAGCATGGCTGTACTGAGAGAAGCGGATAGGGAATTTAGAAAAGAAGGTCTTTGAGGTGGATGATCATGCCGCATAAATGGGATCCAAAAGTATACGATAAGAGCTCATCGGCTCAGAAGATATGGGCCGAGGAGGTCATCTCCAAGATCAAAATCAAGGGAAACGAGAGAGTTCTGGATATCGGCTGCGGCGATGGAAAGATCACCGCCCATATCGCCTCTCTCCTGCCCCAGGGATCGGTTCTGGGAATAGACAGCTCGGCGGAGATGATCCGCTTCGCCCAAAGCCGGTTTCCATTTTCGAGCTGGCCCAACCTCTCCTTCCGATATGCTGATGCCCGCGATCTCCATCTTTCCGGGGAGTTCGACCTGATAGTCTCCTTTGCCGCTCTCCATTGGGTCCTGGATCAACGCCCAGTCCTGGAGGGCATCAAACGCAGCCTCAAGCCGGGCGGCAGGCTCTTTGCCCAGTTTGGAGGAAGAGGAAATGCGGGCGAGTTCTTCAATATAGTGGAAAATTTGATTCAGGATGAGGCATGGGCCCCCTATTTCCGGGATTTTGCCTTTCCCTATGGCTTCTTCAGCGCCGAGGAATACAGAGAGTGGCTGGGCCAGGCGGGATTGAAAGCCGAAAGGGTAGAGCTGATTGAGAAAGACATGGTCCAGCCCGATAGGCAGAGCCTGGCATCCTGGATGGAGAGCACCTGGCTGCCCTACCTGGAGCGGCTTCCAAAAGAGCTCAGATCCCGCTTCATCTGCCAGACGGTTGAAGGCTATATCTCGGCCCATCCTCCGGATGGGGATGGCCGCATCCATGTCAGGATGATAAGGCTGGAGGTCGTGGCTGAAAAGCCCTGAAGCATGCCTGAAATGAGAATCATTCTCTTATCCCGATGATCGTGGGATTGGAGTTATCCTGGCAGGCTATCGGATCTTTGACAGTGGTATACGGCCATTGTGCACTGCCGTTGCCACCAGGGCCCCGGCAAATCCCATCTCCTCCAAATCCGCCAGGTCCTTCTCGCCTCTCACTCCTCCGCCAAGGATAAGAGGGTGGTCACTCGCCTCTGTCGCCGCCTCCAGAAGCGGCCGGTCCAGTCCTGCCGATGCTCCCACCCGATCCAGATCCAAAATTATGACCGCCTCCAGGTCCAGATGATTCAGCCTCTTGAGAAGATCTATTGGCTCTCTGCCGGCCAGGCCGGGATCGGATGACAGCAGTCTGCCCTTCTTTAAATCTATGCTCACCAGAGCCTTGCCCCAGCTCTGGAACGATCTGCCAGCCGCCTCTTTTATTAGAGAGATCGAAGCGGTCTCAGTTCCCAGAACCGGAGAGACGGCTGGCGGCAGCCGATCCAGATCGGCCAGACTGGAGACGCCGATGTCGGCCATGGTCTTGGCCCTTCTGGATATCTCTTTTATCGCCTCCAAGCTGTCGCCCTCTCCGGTGATCTGGTTTAGGTCTGCCACATATACCTCCCTGGGGCGCAGCTCCTGCAGAATGAGAGCGGGATCGGAGGTTGAGACGACACTGGAAAATTCATCTATGGGCCGGTAGCTTTTTCTCTCCCCCCGCAGGGCATGGACAACAGCACCATTAAGTATATCGAGGACGAAGATGCACCGCACGACTGCTCCTTTCGGGATTGGATGAATATGAGATTGTTGGTTAGCCCCATGAATTTGGTTGAAGCGAAGGCGGCCTTGGACGGCGGCGCAGATATAGTGGATGTGAAGAACCCCAAAGAGGGCTCCCTGGGAGCGAACTTTCCCTGGACCATAAGGGCGGTGGCAGATCTGGCACGGGGAAGGGCTCCAGTCTCGGCTACCATCGGAGACCTGGATTATAAGCCGGGAACGGCCAGCCTGGCTGCTCTCGGAGCCGCCTCTTCAGGAGCAGATTACGTCAAAGCCGGCCTTCTGGGGATCAGGACAGCCGACCAGGCGGAAGAGATGATGACCGCCATCGTCAGGGCGGTCAAGGACTGCGATGGGGGAAAGATGGTTGTCTGTTCAGGCTACTCCGATTATGCCCGGGTCGGATCCCTGCCGCCGCTGCTGTTTCCTGCTGCCGCGGCCCGGTCCGGCGCCGATGTGGTCATGGTGGATACGGCAATAAAGGATGGAAGGCCCACATTCGACTTCATGAGCGAGGCGGATCTGAGGCAGTTCATCGATCTGGGACACGACGAGGGCCTTGAGGTGGCCATTGCCGGAAGCATCGGATTTGGCCACCTGGAGCTTCTCTTAAGGCTGCAGCCGGATATTATCGGGGTGCGGGGGATAGTATGCGGCGGAGACAGAAGAAGCTCAGTGCAGGAGGAGCTGGTGCAGCATATCAGAAGAGCCCTGCAATAATCCCTCATGGACAGCATGTCCATGCCAGTGGGGCGATCAGCCCCGGCTTATACCTGATTCGGGCTGGGACTTATCTCCTCTGCCCTCCTCAAGAGTAGGCGATCGATAAATCCCGTCTGTCCCCTCTGGATCTTCTTTCTGGCCGTTGCCAGATCAAACCATTCTGCCCGGTCTATCTCCGGAAATTCCTTCATCATGCCTGATTTGGGCGGCCACTCCATGGTGAATTTATTGCTCCTAGCCCGGCTGGCATCCAGGTCGAACTTCAGTGCCCAGATATGAAGCATCTTCCGGCTGGGCTGGCGGATGGCTCCCAGATACATGAAATCGCCGTCCACTGCAAATCCGGTCTCTTCCATAAGCTCCCTTTTAGCTGCCTCCAGAGCGCCCTCATCTTCCTCGAACATGCCCTTAGGAATGGACCAGGCTCCTTCATCCTTTCTGGACCAAAAAGGGCCTCCCGGATGGACCAGGAGCACCTCCAGCTCGCCATTCCGGATACGATACAACAATACTCCTGCGCTTTGCACTCTCAAGTCCACACCTCCTCCCGGAAGATCTCCTTATACAGATATGCTGCCATGCAAAAGTTTTTTGCCTTGGGCCGGAAGAAGCCCCTTCCCGGCATAAATGCGGCATTGTATCACCGCCCTGGCAATGGGCAAAATCTCCTGGATAAGATAAGATGAGCGCCATATCTTTTGAGGTATTGAAGCAGGATCGCGAGACCCAGGCACGGCTGGGTTTGATCCGAACCAGGCATGGCGAAATAGAGACGCCCTATCTGGTTCCTGTTGCGACTCTGGCCAGTGTGAGAGCTCTTGGCTCCGATGATCTGCTCCGCCTGGGAGTGCAGTGCTCCCTGGCCAATACCTACCATCTTCATCTCCAGCCCGGTGATGAGCTGATAGCCCGGTTGGGCGGCCTGCACCGTTTTATGGGCTTTGACCGCCCCATCTTCACCGATTCAGGCGGCTTTCAGGCTTTTTCCCTCGGCTTTGCAAGGGAGCACAATGTGAGCAAGATCGGAAACATCTTTCCCCAGGAGGCGCCTTTTCGGGAGGTTCGATCGAGCCTTTGCCAGGAAAAGGAGGATGAGGAAAGGAAGGATGAAGAAAGCGATGATGAACAGATGGGATTCGGATATAGAGAGCGCAAAAAGAGGCAGCCTGGCCCCAAGAAAAGGCAGAATCTGACCCGGATCAGCGATGAAGGCATATCGTTCAAGTCTCCCTCCGACGGCGGATGGCATTTTCTCAGTCCGGAGAAGTCCATGAAGATTCAGTCCAACCTCGGCTCGGACATAATCATGGCCTTTGATGAATGCACCTCTCCGCTTTCCGATTACGATTACACCAAAAAGGCAATGCAGCGGAGCCAGGCCTGGGCGGAGCAGTCCCTTCGCTACCATGATCGCAGCCAGGCTCTCTATGGCATCATCCAGGGAGGATGGTTTGAGGACCTGAGGCGCGAGAGCACCGAAGATATCGCATCCCGGCCTTTTGAAGGCATAGCCATAGGAGGCTCTCTGGGCAATAGCAAGCAAGACATGCATCAGGTCCTGGACTGGACCATATCCCGGCTGGACGAGGACAGGCCCCGCCACCTCCTGGGAATAGGCGAGATCGACGACCTTCTGGAGTGCGTCTCCAGGGGGATTGACACCTTCGACTGCGTCTCTCCCACCAGAATTGCCCGCCGGGGCAGCCTCTTGCTCTCGCCCGAGTCGGGCGGATGCCGGGACAACAAGTTCCGCCTAAATATCAAATCATCCCAGTTCAAAGCCGATGGCGGGCCGATCGATGGCCATTGCAGCTGCCCCACCTGCCGCAGCCTATCCCGGGCCTATCTCCGCCATCTCTATGTCTCCCGAGAGCTCTCCTACTTCCGCCTGGCCACCATTCATAACCTGCACTTCATGCTCCGCTTCATGGAAGAGGTGAGGGAAAGCATAAGAGGGGGCAGGTTTCTGCAGCTGAAGGCAAGATGGCTGGGCGGCAATTAGTCCAGCCATCGGCCTCTATTTCAAATGCATCACAACTCAAATCAGAGCGCAAAACGGGAGGGAGAATTTGAGATTTATCAAGGGCATCATGCCGTCCATCAGGCCGTCAATCGACAGGACCCAGGCAGGGATAATCCTCTGCGGCCTGTTTATCTTCTTTTCTCTGGCTGGCAACATCGCCGCCACCAAGGTGACCTATTTCGGGAGCATGGTCATGGACGCCGGCTTCATCTACTCCCTCACCTTCACCTGGCGCGACCTGATACACAAGCAGCTCGGCCAGAGGGCAGCGCTGACCACCATCTGGCTGGCGGCGGCAATCAACCTCCTGGCGGCTCTGTATTTCCAGATCGTGGTGATGCTGCCGGCCCAGACCGACTGGGCTGCCTCCGGGGGCCAGGCGGCCTGGGAGTTTCTCTTCTCTTTGCAGTTGAGGATCACCTTGGCCTCCATATTGACGGCGCTGATAGCGGAGCTTATCGACACCAAGGTATATCAGCTCTGGACGGCGGGAGCCAGAGCGGGATGGCCCCAGTGGACGAGGGTGGCTGTCTCCAACTCCGTGTCCATACCCATAGACAGCCTGCTCTTTCCCATCATCGCCTTTGCCGGTGTGGTGGGGACGGAGGGGCTGCAGCAGATGTTCTGGACCAATATCATCGTCAAAGCGGCAGTCACTGCCCTGGTATTCTGGACCATTTATCTGGTTCCGGAGAGGCCTATATACAGGGATGGCGAGGAGAGGTGAGTGATACGAGTGGATAACAGCCTGCGATCTCATGCGCCCCACTCGGCCAGCTGTTTGCAGACGGTCTCGGCGTGAGGGCTTTCGATCTGCTCGAAGATGGCAAGGGCTGACCTAGCTAGGGAGATGGCTTTTTCTTGCTGGTCCAGAGCATACAAAGAGAGGCTCATATTGAACCGGCGGGTTCCTTCCCCGCTCTGAATGATAAGATTTTGGATTGCTTACGAAAAAAGGATTTTGAAGGTCGTTTTATACCTTATCCAGAGCCGCCGCCACCTTGTCGAAGATGGCCTTGATATCTCCCACGCCGAGCACCGTGGCCACTATACCCCTCTTGGTGTAGTAGTCGATGAGCGGCTGGGTCTGAGCATGGTAGGCATTCAGCCTCTGCTTGACCGTCTCCTCGGTGTCGTCCGCCCGCTGGTATAGATCGCCGCCGCAGGCATCGCACTTGCCCTCCACCTTGGGCTTGTTGAAGGAGACGTGATAGGTGGCGCCGCACTTGCACATCCGCCTGCCTGTGACCCTCTTGACCAGCTCCTCATCGGGAACATCAATGTTCAGAACCACATCGATCTTCTGGCCCAGAGCGGGAAGGATCTTGTCCAGAGCCTCGGCCTGGGGTATGGTCCGGGGATAGCCGTCCAGCATCCAGCCGCCCTTGACATCGTCCTTGGCCAGGCGGTCCTTGATGATATCTATGAGAAGGGCATCCGGAACCAGCTTGCCCGCATCCATGAACTTCTTGGCCTCCACGCCGAGAGGGGTGCCATTGCGGACGTTCTCTCTCAGAATATCTCCCGTGGAGACGTGCTTAACATTGTATCTGTCCACGATCATCTTGGCCTGTGTGCCCTTGCCGGATCCCGGCGGACCGATCAAAATAATATCCATTCCATATCCTCCTATTCCCTTGACAGGCAGCAATTGCTGCTTGTGACCGGGAGAGGGTTATACCTGCATCTTTAAAAAACCTTTTCCAGGCGGCTAGGCCGCCAGAGCCCAGGCCGCCCCGCTCATGACCGCACCGGAAAGCACCGGTATGCTGAAGTTGTCGTCGAGGCTATGGCCAGCTATCATGATCGCCACCCCATCGGCAAATGCCGCGGCAGCCGCACCGCAGAGATAGACCGGCCATTGCAGTCCGGTATAGGGATGGCTCAGGATGGCTATGAGAATACAGGCAAAAAATGTAGCCGCTAAAACCGGCATGGGCTTAATCCGCCAGTTGATGGCTCCCGCGCCGCTCGACGGCGCACCGGGCAGATCAGCAGGATAGCGTCTCACATCGCAGTCCCTGATCATGGAGCCGGCAAGCCCGCTCACAGTATCTCCCAGGGCCAGAAAGAGGATGGCGACCAGGGCGATCATCTTGGGGAAGAGCAGGACTGTCAGAAGGCAGCCGGCCATATAGTAGATGTAGCTCGCCACCCTGGTCTTCTCATGCTCCCGCACCTCCGGCAAGCTGATCCTGCCCCGCAGCCTCTGCACTTCCAGGAAAAGAGAGAGGGCTAAAACCAGAGCTATGGCCGCGGCTGTGGCCGTTCGACCTAAAAAGATCAGGCCCAGGGGCACCGAGAGCCCGGAGAGGTGAATCGCTTTGCGGCGCACCTCCCGCGCCAGACGATTCCGCCAGTCGTAAACCAGCTCAGGCAAGTAGACCTCCTCCCTATCCTGCCCGCTTGCTCCTCCGGGTCGGGCCTCATTCCTTCTTTGCTGCAGCTATAAGATCTCCTGCATCCTGGAATTTGAGCTGGCCGGCCAGAAGTGCGGAGAGCTTGTCTGAGACCTGCCAGCGAGCTGTTCGGACCTGCTGCATGCTGTCGCGGTCCCGGATGGTCACCGTCCCCTGCTCCAGGGTCTCGTAGTCCACTGTGACGGCGAAGGGTGTACCGATCTCATCGTTGCGCCGGTAGCGCCGTCCGATGGAGCCGGAGGTGTCATAGTCCACCCTCATGCCCCTCTCCCTCAACTCCTGCAGTATAGCCCTGGCCGGCTTGGCCAGCTCCTCCCGGTCCATGAGCGGCAGAACCGCCACCTCGATGGGGGCTACGGCGGGCCTTAATTGCAGAACTGTCCTGGCCTCGCCGTCCAAGGCATCTTCATGATAGGAGTGGTCCAGAACAGAGTATAATATCCGGTCTATGCCGAAGGAGGGCTCAATGACATGGGGCACCACCTCTTCTCCCCGGATCTCCTCCTCCACCCTCTCAAAGGAGAAGAGGGAGGGCTCGATCTCAATGGCCTCGCCGTCTATGTTCAGTCTTATGCACTCCTCTTTGCCCGCCGCCAGCTCCTCTGCCGACAGGGCCTTGAGAGCCTCCCCCACCGCCTTGGCCTTGGCTTTGAACCTGGGGCCGAGAGCCTTGAAATCGGGCTTCACCACCAGCTTCTGCCGCTTTACCGGATGATCATAGTGCACGAATACGTTGAGGTTGACCTTGCTCACGGAGCTGTGTGCCTTGAGGTCATAGTCGGTCCGATCAGCTACGCCCACGACCTCAATCCAGCCCAGCCGGTCCAAAAAGACCTCCGCATCCCAGCAGTCGGCTGCATAATGGGCCATCTCATCCACCTTGTGCTGCCGGAAGCGCATCTTTTCTGCCGCCACCCCCACCTCCAGAAGAAACTGATAGGTGCGGGCCACATAGTAGGCCAGGGTTTGGTGAGCCACGATGCCCTTCTCCACCGCCTCTCCGAAGGTCATCTCCAACTCCTCGCCCCTCTCCTGGGCCTCCTGGGAGTAGAACTTCATCTTCAGTTCCGCCACCTCGGAGAAGCGGGGATGGCTCTTGTCCCGGGGATCTATGAAGATCTCCGCCTCGGCCTGGGTGAACTCACGCAGCCGGATAACGCCCTGGCGGGGAGAGATCTCATTTCTGTAGGACTTTCCAATCTGCACCGCGGCGAAGGGCAGGGAGTCGCGGAAGTAGCGCAGCAGCCTTGGAAAATTGATGAACATTCCCTGGGCCGTCTCCGGGCGGAGGTATCCGTTCATCTTATTGCCCGGCCCAATCATGGTCTTGAACATGAGGTTGAACTCATAGACCTCTGAGAGTTCTCCACCGCACTCCGGGCAGCCTATCTCATTTTCCTGGATGCATTTGTAGATCTCTTCATTGGAGAGAGCATCGGGCACCTCCACAATATGCTTGATCAGATGGTCCGCCCGGTAGATCTCCTTGCACTCCTTGCAGGAGGTGAGCGGATCGGAAAAGCCGCTCAAATGCCCCGAGGCCTGGAAGATTCCCTCCACCCCTATGGTGGGAGCCTCGATCTCCGCGAATCCCTCCGAGATGACAAAATACTGCCTCCAGATGTCCTCAATCCGCCTCTTCATGGGAGCGCCCAGCGGGCCGTAATCATAAAAGCCGGCAGCTCCGCCGTAAAGCTCAAAGGCGGGCCAGAGAAAACCGCGCCTTCTGGCAAGCTCATTAACCTTCTCGTTCTTGTCCATGCCAATCCTCGTTATGGATTTAAAGAACCGGGATTGATTTAATCTTTGTTATGGGATATCATCTTAGACCGGAGCCAGCCCTGCTGAATCCAAACATCTTTTTTTATATAAGTATGACCGAAAGAGATAAATACCATCAACATTAATTATAGTTTTTTAAAGCCGTCTTGGACAAGGGGGTCTCAGGTCCTCTTCCTCCTTCCTGACCCCCTGCACCTCTTCTATTAAAAGTTTAATTTACCGTTCATTTTTTCATGAGAAAATTCAGGCTATGGCAGCCTTGCTTGGGTAAGATTGGATGGCTAGACCTGATCAGAGCGTCTCCATGCCGGGATACTACCGCCATTGCAGACTCAATGCCCATGCCCACCAAGCCCGGCTTATCAGGGGCTGCTCCTTTTGCTCTCCTCCCGAATTCCTTATTTTAAAAGAAACACTCATGACCAAGGGTCACTCATGAGGATGAAAATATCTACACGATTGGAGCCATCTTCATACCAAAGGCGCGCCTATCTCAATATCGATTCCGGCCATCTGCTTAGAGTTGCATCGCCGCCCAGCGGCTAAAGCTTTTCGTTTTCGATTAACACAATCGTCTATATCTAGGATAGGCCGGTGGAGGGAGTCTGGCGATCCGAGGCGACCGTTATTTTCTTCCCTCCTTTACCCGGATCGCCTCCCCTCATTTTCCTATGATGATCCCACTGGGCGCTGATATTTTCTGCAGAGACCTGGATATTGCCTTGGCAATGCTTTAAGCCCTTTCCATTGAGCTTGCCGCGGTCTGCCAGCTTTCGGCCTTCCTCGACCAGTGTATTCGAGCCGTTTGTTTCGGTTTCAGAAATTGCTCAAGGACAGATATCATCTCTGTCGCTATGCATCGACAATCAGATAAACCGAAATCGTCATATAGTGAAGACAGAGCACAATTGGCTCGATGAGGTCAAATGGATTGCCCGGCAGGCCGGAGCGGCGAATATGATTTTTAGGCTATTGCCATGCACAGCGATCTTAGCCTGTCTCCTGCTGCAGGCCGGTGGCCTACCATCGGAGTTGATAGAGGATAGATCTCTGGATTTTCTGGGAGATTTTGCAGAAGAGATGAAAAAGGAGATCGATGCCGACAATTCCATGGATGAGGTCAATGTAACCGGGGCCTGGTCCATAGATCTTTTGGGTGAGCCGCGAGAGAAGATGAAGCTGTATCTGGTTCAGAACGGCAGCCTGATCAGCGGCCAGGGAGCCATAATGGAAGGAGAGAAGAGCCGGACGGCCACAGCCCGCGGCTTGATCTCCGGCTCGGAGATGAATCTAACCGTGCGGACTGAGGCAGCAGTGGATACATACCATCTAAATTTATCTCTCTCCTCTCTGGCAGGAGGGCATTACCTGGTCCATCAGGCCGATGGGAGCAGCCGATCGGGCCGGTTCACATTTGCCGTCTCGACAAATATCTTCCGGACCGATGCTCCGGAGGATGAGTGGCAGCTCTGATGCGCTTGATCCGGCCGGGCGGGCACGCCTGGCCCTCACCTCTCTTCTGGAAATTGCCATATCCATTCCTGGAATTGGATTCGCTTTCCCATCGACCTTCCCTGTTGAAATTAGGAATCTTGTGATCTCAAGATCGGAGAGCAATCGGCGGCTGGATTGTGGATTAGCTTCTTCTATCCATAAATCGGCGGGAAAGCTGATTGCTGGATCAGATATCCAGGCCTGGCTCGCCTGATGGGAGAAGGATTCTTGATAGGCTATCCTCAGGCATTGCAGCTCAATCGCACTCCACCCTAATTCCCCGGTTGTCCACCTTGGTCTCTATTGATATCTCCAGGCCTATTTTCCTCAGGAGATCGGCCACCTCCCCGCGGCTCCTGTCGGTGACGATGGCAATGGATGGGCCCACCGAGCTCATGCCCACGAACTCCAGACCGCTCTCGCGCAGCAAGCTCATGTAGCGGTAGATCTCAAAGCCGTGGTGCTCCACCTCTGCCCTCTTCGAGCCCCGAAACTCAATCTCCCAGATGATATCCCCGATCTTCTTGAGGTCAGAGCGCTCCAGGGCGGGGATCATGTCCATGAGCAGGAGATAGGCTTTCAGCTCCCTATCCTGATAGTCCAGGTTCCTGGCCCGGTTCATGAGCAGATCGAACTCCGAACGGCCAGCAGATGATACCGTAGTGGGCGGTATGGCCACAAATACATTCTTGGCCTCGGCAAAGCTGTGCCTGTAGACCAGGGAGAGTTCATCTCCAGTTATGGCCATGCCTCCATAAGAGCAGGCCGCCGGTCCCACCCCGGTCTCAAAGCCATTGACCACTCTGCCGTCATCTGTCTCCTCCACATAGTTGTGCCCCAGTAGCAGCCTGATCTGCTCTGCGTTCAGAGGAGAGCCCAGGGCGGTGTTCATGGCATGTCCCAGGGCCAGCAGCACCGATCCGGTTGAGCCCAGACCGACATGCTTTTTCTGGTGATCCGTAACCGCAATCTCAAATCCGCCCTCATACCCCACCGTCCGGCAAAAGGCCTGGGCGAAGTGGCTGATGATGGGCTCCCGGGAGTAGTCTATCCTCAGGCCGGATGGTATGCAACTGACCTTAGCACTGCAGTAGATCTGCAAGGCGAATCCCACTCCTCCGCCGCCGGGACGGTTGGGGGCAAAGCGGTTCATGTCCAGCACGGTCAAGTGAATCCTTCCCGGCGCCGTGGCGGTCACACTGCCGCTATGCGGCTCGAGCTTGTATTCTCCCTCAAATCCCAGGGTGTGGATGCATTCGCCGGGGAGAAACGGCTGGAATTCATACTCCACCAGATCCAAATCCCCGCCTCTGATCTTCATCTTGGCCAAATTCTATCCCCCTCTTACGATGACATCGGCTCCAAATAGATGATCTTTCCCCGGGCCAGCCCTTTTTCCAAGTGCAACTCGCTCTGGAAGGAGCATCGTCTCGGCCAGAATATCTGCTGCTCTCTCTGTCATGAAAAGATAATGATCCGATTCATATTAATTAATGATTGTCTTCCAGAATGGTGTAATCGTCTAGGTCGATTGCCTCTTCATCCTCTGCCTTGCCGTCATCAGACCTGCCCTCCCTCTGCTCCCGGCTCATGGAAAGGAGCACCGCGGCCAGAGCGGAGAGGATGCCAGCCCGGCTAAGGCTGCCCTTGCCGGAAAGCATTAAAAGGAGCAACTCCTCTGCTCCCCTCAGGAGGCTGGAGAAGAGACCCGATCTGCCGCTTGCAGCCATTTTTTTGCCAAGGCCCTGGGAAGACCATTTTATCCTGGATATGGTCGATGGTCGGAGGATATATCTTCCCAATTTAATGAGCCCGGCTATTAGGGCGAACCTTGCCGTCTTGTTGAGCAGGAGCAACCTGAGTGCCGCTCTAATCAGTCTGGCCATCTTTGCCATAACTACGAACTCAATGCCCTAAAAAGATATATTCCTATCCATCTCTAAAGGCCGATATCGTCGGCGGAAAAGCTCTCCGGCCAGAGAGTTCTCTCCCTGCTTCGCTGCTTTATCATCTCCTCTGCCTCAGTTAAACTGATGCCAAATACCTCGGCCAGGATCTCCTGGGCGGCATATAGCTTCATCCCGGTCAGCTCTTCGCCTCTAACAGATGCTCTGTCCTGGGGCGGTGAAGGCGTCTTCGAATATCGGGCCGCTCTGGCCTGAGCTCTCGCCATGAACAGTTCATTGAGACTTTCAATTTAAGTAGCTGGCGCAGGAAGAAGTGAATAAGCATCCAATAAGCCTATGGACTTGACGGGATTCGAACCCGTGGCCTCCGCCTTGCGAAGGCGGCGATCTACCACTGATCTACAAGCCCCTTTTTTTGCCCTCTGGGAGGGGATTGATGCAATCTAAAAAAAGTGGTTTAGATGAGGCCTACCTCTTCCACCTCAACCGATTCCACCCCGGCGACCTTGGAGACCGCCACCTCGATCTCATCCGGGCTTCTGCCGCCCTTGTCATCCATTATGGTGACCACGATCAGAGCTTTTAAGCCAAATGCTATGGGCATCTCTTCAATGGCATGCAGACGGGCAAAGGACGGTATGACCTTCTTGATCTCCTCGGCCAGCTTCTTCATATCAAGGTCAGCGCTCTCAGGCATGACCTTCATTCTCACTGCGGCTTCTCCCATTTATATCTCCTCGATCACGGCCCGGTGAAGCCACAGGCTTTGCAGGTATAGACGTTGCTCTGCTTTTTACATTTATTACATCTGGCGATCACGGTGCCGCAGCTGGGGCAGGGAAATCTGGTTCCCCCCACACCGCTCAGCGCAACGCCACATGATATGCATTTCTCTGGCATTTCTTCCTTCATATTATCTCCTCCCTGGTTGTTGTACTTCTCTGTTTAAACCTTCCCATAGAACGACCACACTGCTCAGCGACAACATTATAGTTCATCCGGTGACGATTGTGCCCGCACTGCGTTCCCGCAGGTTCTTTATGAACCGATCTATATCGCTACCATTGAGGATCATGAGCTTCATTCCCTTGAGCGGGCCGCATAAGAGCCTCAATGTCCCCTGGTCGATGCAGCTATCGCGACCCAGGAGGCTTGATGCTGCAATCTCTCCAATCACTCTTCCCTCCAATATCACCCCGTCCACATCGGTGGCCTTGATCAGGGGGGCGGAGAGCCGGGAGGCGATAATGGCTGCCACGGCATCGGAGGTGTAGTCCCAGTTGTGCTCCAGGCCGCTGTCGTCGTTAAGTAGCGCCTGATAGGGCAGGAGGATCTTCAGGCTATGCCTTTCCGGATGGCGGACCTCTCCTGTCAGTGCGGCGCCGGTTCCATCCGCCAGAAAGTAGGCATACTGCTCCATAGCCAGCACCGCCATCCAGTGCGCCGCTTCCTGGCTGAGATCGCCGCGCCGGTAGATCTGCCGCACCAGATCGGCCATGGGGCCGCCGCCTGGGACCACCAGAAAGCTGTAGCCCTCCTCTCCCAGGGCCAGGAGAGAGCGCACCAGGTTCCGGGCAGAGGGCATGAGGCTTCCTCCCATCTTCAGAACATAAAAGGGCATCAATGGAGGTAATGACTGCCTTCTATTAGAGCCTGGCCGTGGATGGAAAAATCGCCAAAGGCCGATTGGATGCTTGGGTAGGGAGGGATGGTGCAGCAATCGACCTTTGCCGTAGTTTGGTCCGGCTTCAGTCGTAGATAAGGCTTTTGGTTGCGGCGGAAGATCCATCTCTGATGAAAGAGAAAAAAGGCATCCAGACGCCGCTGCTGGCCGCAGATGCGGTTATCCTATATGATGCTGGGATTGTGCTGGTTGAAAGAGACCGGCCTCCCTACTCCGGCTACTATGCCCTGCCGGGTGGCTTTGTGGAGATAGGGGAGAGCATCGAGGCCGCTGCCATCAGGGAGGCCCGGGAGGAGACCGGCCTGGAGATAGAGCTCTTAGGGCTGGTGGGGATTTATTCCGATCCGGCCCGCGATCCACGCGGCCATGTGGTATCTGCCGCCTTCCTGGCCAGGGGCCGAGGCCAGATTATGGCCGGATCGGACGCCAGGGCAGCCAGGGTCTTTTCCATAGAGAGCCTGCCGCCTCTGGCCTTCGACCATCAGAAGATCGTCTCCGACGCCCTGGCTCTAGCGAAAGCGCTCCTCAAGCCCGGAGAAGCAGACGATCAAATTAAAATATAGTGATTGAAATTAGCCTCTCTCACCGCAGGATGGGGATCTCGAGAAGAGCAACCATCTTCCCGTCCCGTCCGCCCCAGTCTCATTGGAGATGCTTCATGGAAGAGATCAGAGAGCTTATAGAAAAGTATGCGCTGCAGAACGCCGTTAAGTACAGAGCCGCACCCAAGGCCGGGGCGGTTATGGGCAAGCTCATGGGTGAGAATCCTGCCCTGCGCTCCCGGGCCAAGGAGGTCTCGCCGATTGTGGCAGAGGTCCTGGCGACCGTGGAGAAGACCAGCCCCGAGGAGTGGCAGAAGAGGCTGGAGGCCATAGCTCCGGAGCTGCTTGCAGAACTGGCGGAGAAGAAGGAGCCGGATAAGGGCCTGCCGGCTCTGGTGGGCGCTGAAAAGGGCGTTGTCATGCGCTTTGCCCCAAACCCCAACGGCCCGCCTACGCTTGGAAGCGCCAGGGGCATCGTGGTCAACTCCGAGTACGTCAAGAAGTACGGCGGCAAATTCATCATCCGTTTTGATGACACCGATCCGGTCAAGAAGCGGCCCATGCCTGAGGCTTATGGCTGGTATCTGGAGGACTGCGCTTGGCTGGGGGCACAGCCAGATCTGGTTATTACCGCCAGCCAGAGGGTGGATCAATACTACCCCATAGCTGAGGAGCTGATCCTGCGGGGGGGAGCCTATGTCTGCGGATGCCCTCAGGCGGCATTCAAGGAGCACAAGGACAAGGGGATCGAGTGCCAGCACCGGGGGCAGAGCGTGGAGGAGAACCTGGCCCTCTGGAGGGGAATGCTGGACGGTAGCATTGCTGAGGGAGAGGCGGTGCTGCGGGTCAAGACAGACATGCACCACAAGGACCCGGCCATCAGGGACTGGCCCGCCTTTAGGATCGTCACCGCGCCGCATCCACTGGTAGGAGACAAATACCGGGTCTGGCCGCTGCTGGATTTCGAGAGTGCGGTGGAGGACCATCTGCTCGGCACCACTCATATCATCCGGGGCAAGGATCTGGCCGACAGCGGCAGCCGGCAGAGGTATCTCTACCAGCATCTTGGCTGGCAGTACCCCAAAGTCATCCACTGGGGCAGGATCAAGATCCATCAGTTCGGCTCATTTTCCACCAGCAAGCTGCGCAAGGCCATCGAGGCCGGTGAGTACAGCGGCTGGGACGATCCCAGGGTGCCCACAGTAAGGGCTATGCGCTGCCGCGGCATCCGGGCCGAGGCGTTGCGAAAATTTATGATCGACCTGGGAGTGGGAGAGACGGACATATCCATAAGCATGGACTCCATCTATGCCGAGAACAGAAAGATAATCGATCCCGAGGCCGACCGGCGCTTCTTCGTCTGGGACCCGGTAGAGCTGACGGTTGAAGGAGATGTACCTGCCCTGGCTCATGCGCCGCTGCACCCGACAGCCGACCGCGGCCTGCGGGAGATTACAGCAGGCAGCAGGCTCTATATATGCAGGAGCGATCTCACAGGCCTGAAGATCGGAGAGGTCGTCCGGCTCAAGGACCTATGCAATATCGAGATCATCGGGATAAAGCCCGCTCGGGCGAGGTTTGCGGGCAAGGATCTGGGCAAGAGGACCCGGATCATCCACTGGGCCCCAATGGAAGGGCCGAAGGTGCGAGTTCTCAGGCCGGACGGCATTGACGAAGGTGTCGGAGAGGCCGGAATTGCAGAAGAGTTGGGACGGGTGGTGCAGTTCGAGAGATATGGATTCGTCCAGATCCATGCATTGGGAGAGCCGATAGTGGCTTATTTTGCCCATAGATAAAATTCCTTTTTAGGTATGAAAATGGCTCCGATCGTGGAGCTATTTTCATCCTCATGGGTGACCCCTGGTCATGAGTGTTTCCTTATCCAGAAAGCGAAATCTCCCATGTTGGAGCGCTCATGCGCCTGACGCAGCTGCAAAAGCCGAACAGAGCGGATCCGGCAGGTGCAGCTGCTCCAGTCCTCGACAGGATATCCGGTATCCTGGATTTTGGCTTCCAGACCACAGGCAGGATGGGGTAATGGAAGGATTTATAAAACATACGCTTCATCGTATCGTCAGAACTTAGGATAAAATAGCAATTATCTGGAGATCGTATTAATAACGAATGATTTGCTCTGAGGATAGGTTGTAATCGCCTCTGAGGTGTATCAATTGGCAAATATCATTATCAAAAATCTGGCATTCGGCTACAACAGCCACAGGATACTCGATGGCATCAATCTCTCCATAGAGAATTCAGAGATCTTGAGCCTGGTTGGACCTAACGGCTCGGGAAAGACAACCCTCATCAAGTGCATCGATCGCATACTCAAGCCCAAAGGCAGCATCCTTCTGGACGGAAAGGAGATAGAAAAAATGAGCCGGCAGGATATTGCCAGGCAGATCGGCTATGTGCCCCAGTCCAGCTCCACCCCCCTGGCTACAACGGTATTTGACACGGTTCTGATGGGGAGAAGGCCTCACATAGGCTGGAGGGTAACAGACGCCGATCTGGAAAAGGTGGCCGATGTGCTGGAGATGCTGCATCTGGATGACCTGGCTATGCGCGACTTTTCCCAGCTCTCTGGCGGCCAGAAGCAGAAGGTTCTCATCGCCCGGGCCCTGGCTCAGGAGCCGGCGGTCTTGCTGCTGGATGAGCCTACATCCAACCTGGATATGCTGCATCAACTGGAGGTGATGGAGATCGTGAGTCGCACGGTTAAGGAAAGGAAGATCTCAGCTGTTATGGCCATTCACGATCTCAATTTGGCAGCTCGCTTTTCAGACAAGCTGGTCATGCTCAAATCAGGGAAGATCTACGCTGCAGGAGAGCCGAAGGCTCTTCTGAGCGAGGACAACATCAGCCGGGTCTACGGCATTCAGGCTATGGTCATGAATGCTATGGGGCGGCCCTACATAGTTCCTCTCCATTCAATCTCCATCCCGATAGAATGCGATTAGCCTCTCTCTCCTCAGCTGCTGGTGCTGTTGGCTCCAGGCGAGTGCCAGCCGTTTTGACAGGTCAGAATCTGATGCCTGACGACAAGATATATGGGCTTCTAGAGTTCAACGAATGCATTGATGTCCTCCTATTCAGGGTATAGCGGAAGCGATCCGGATCAGATAGATCCATTTGATCCTCAGGACGGCAATATCTGGCGAAAAGCAGAGTACCTGGGGCGCTACCTCTTCGCTGCCGATTTTCTGAGGCCGCTTCGGCCCGGCCTGGTGGCAGATATATCCTGCGGCAGAGGCTATGGATCGGCAGAGCTGGCTGGCGTGGCCGAGAAGGTGATCGGCGTTGACGGCAGCCGATCTCTGATTGAATGGGACCGAAAGAACTTTCAGAGAGACAATCTCGCCTTTCTCTATAAGGATCTAAATGAGGAGGATCTCTTTCCGGATATAAGCGAAGGCAGCGCCTCTGCAGTGGTCAGCTTCGAGACCCTGGAGCATCTGCTGGATCCATCAAGAGCCATATCCCAGTTCTCCAGGATCCTTCAGCCAGGAGGCTTTCTCATCGCCTCGGTTCCTCACGTCCTCTCTGAGTCGGGAGACAGCTCAGGGCTTCCCAGAAACAGGTCTCATAAGCAGTGGTTTAATTTCGGGTCCCTTTCCCGCCTGGTGCAGGATAATGACATGGCTGTTGATTACAGGCTGGGCCAGTCATGGTCCAGGGCGCTATATAGAAGAGAGCAGAAGCTCATCAATGCCAGAAGGCTGGGGCGCAGACTATCCGATGAGCCGATAATGCATGAGCCGGGGATGATACGTTGGCTCTCCTATGTTGCTTCCTATCCTTCAGTTGAGGATGTGGACGGCTCCTACTCCATAATCATATTGGCCAGGAAAATTGGCTAGCATTTTCAGAGATGATCTTCATGCAATTGCGTTGGATATCGATTTCAAAAATCATTGTCGCATTGTCGATTGGCCGGATGCCAAAAAAGGATACAAAAAAAAATTGTGACATAAATAACTGAGCAAGGCTTTAAATTTCATATGCGCACAGCTTCGGCTTTCCCTCCTCTATAATCATAAAGTCGAGCCGAGAGTCCTCTTCCCTGCCCCAGGAGCCGGTGTTCGCAGTCTTGCTTCTCTCATCTACATAGCCTCTATGGGTATGGCCGTATACCAGCCAACCATCCCCACCGACGTATATGGACCGGGACCTTGACTCGGCCAGTTTTTCCACAGTATCTCTTGCTCTATGCTTGCCGTGGAGCCTTTCCGAATTAATTTTTTTCATGGACTTCATATAGTCCAGTTGCTTGTTCGGATCTATGGCGGACCAGATTGCGCTTGCAGTTGAGCCTGTGGCTCCGGCTGAATCACAGAGGGCTGCAGCAATCGAGTTGTATAGCTTCTCGCTCTTGTTGAAGGGATTTGCCAGAACCTCGAGCTGATGGCCGTGGATGAAGGTGAATGATTCGCCATTTATTTCCAGGTCCAAACTCCTGTCCATGCTGCTGAAAATGCTGTTTGGGCCGCCCCCTCTCCACATTTTTCGTATGGAGTAGTCATGATTTCCGACTATGTAGTTAATTATGGATTTTTTAGAGATATCTCTGATCTTGGAGATGATCTCCTGGTTTTCAATTAGCACAGCGGCTGCGTCTTTTCTCCAGAAGTCAAAGATATCGCCCAAAAATATCAGCCGGTCTTCCTTGGTATGGAGGTATTCCTTGCCGATATGCCCCACAAAGGTCTGAAACAGGGGATCAAGGTCCAGATCATCGCTTGCTTTTCCCGTTCCCCTGCACTTTCTGCCCACGTCGCTGCCGAGGTGAACATCAGAGACTACCACGATCATATAGACTCACCTTTTTTAATCTGATATAATCCAAAATACTTAATTGTATTTTTTAAGATACTTCCAATAAAAGCCTTTCCTCGGCTCTTCGTTCTTTTCTTTGGGCAAGAAGATACCAGTTATTTGAGATCCCCTCTCCAAAAACTATATATATAATTCAATTAATCTCTTATGCTAACCGGGCGGTGGTCAGCGATTTTGCCGGGCTGGCCAAAGACTCGATTTTGCCGGTAGAGTATTTTGGATGCCGTTTTAATTTCATGGGACGAAGAGCGACTTTCCGAATCTATGCCTGGGACCGATCAGCTGAACAGCATCAGATGCGACAGATGTATTGAAGCCCTCCCAGGAGGCGCATTAGCTTCTTATCCTCAAGGCCTATTTGCGATTTTCCGCCGTTTTTAAATATGCCAAAGTGCAATAATTGAGTCGGAGGTGAAGGCGAGATGTGTACTGTCGGGGGCGGACCGGACATAGGAAATATCGAGTCACTGGCGGCCAAGGATTATGAATGTCTGGACTGCAAAAACCAGTTCAAGGGCATGGGCAGAAGGCCCATGTGTCCATCCTGCAAATCCAGAAACGTCAAGGCCGTCTGAAAGAGTCCATAACAAAGGC
>JAGOLL010000094.1 GCA_017994055.1 Methanothrix sp. | reverse complement strand
GGTCAAAGTAGGTGGAAAATGGAGGCTGACTGAGATTTCTAAGAGGCAACGAACAATCCTCGAAAAATTGATGACTGCAATTCCTGTTGAGGCAAACCTGGTTATTAAAAGGGGCGGAGTTTAGGTTTAATGCAATCCAGCCAGGAGGGATTGAACTAATGCAGTCAATGATATTGTCAATACGGACCCTGTGCAATCATGTGAGTGAATGTAGGCTATTGCTTGGAAATTTGATTAAACATTATTTGCTGGGATTATTCCTTGTTTTGATTTTAATGCCTTGTTGTCTTGCTCAAACAACAATATTTTATGATGATTTCGGAGATCCCAGCCTTGCCGAGTGGAATACATTTGGCAGTCCGTCTCCGGTCGCTCTCTCCTCTGTTGAAGGAAGGGATGGGGTATTTGATAATAATGGTGATCCAAATTACGATAGCGGAGCTATATCAAAGGACGCTCTTTCATTGCAAAATGGCTTTACGCTGGAGACTGATATTTTCTTGAGGATCACAAATCCTTCTGCAAGCTTCGCCTGTGTCGATTTTGGTTTGACCGATTCAACAGAACCTAATTTGCTGGAATATGGCCTTGAGTGGTATCCAAGCGGAAAAGCATATATCCGGGGTCATTTTTCTACTGAAAGCGGTGGTCATGAAGACTGTGTAGGTTTTTATGATTCCAGTAGATATATAAATAGTTGGCATAACTGGAAAATCGTTGTGGGATCTGATGGACATGTAGAATTTTATCTGGATGATGAATTGAAGGCTCGCTCCGAAAATCGCATAGATCCTTCTGCTTTGGAGGGAAAGAGGCTTAGCATATCTGGAAGATCTTACGATGGTAAGGCCTATAATGATTACATTTCCATCACTGCCAATCCCAACAATCCTCCTTATGCGACCGATGATTCGGCATCAACAATGGAGGACACTCCAGTAGAGGGCAATGTATTAACCAATGATAGTGACATAGATGGGAATCTCCTTACAGCAACCTTAAGCGCTGCGCCTGCCAACGGCACAGCTACTGTGCAGCCTGATGGCTTTTTTGTCTACCGGCCCAACGAGAACTTCAATGGGGATGATTCTTTTGAGTATGTGGTATCAGATGGCAAAGGGGGCACTGATTCGGGCAGAGTGACAATTTTGATCTCACCAGTCAATGATCCCCCCGTAGCTCAAGATTCTGTGGCATCTGTGGATGAGGATTCATCTGTTTCTATTCCGATTTCGTCAAACGATCCTGACGGCGACGAGCTCACAATTACCGTAATGCAGGATCCGCAAAACGGTGACCTGTCAGAAAACAGTGATGGTACATTCGCATATATTCCATATGAGAACTACTTTGGACCAGACAGCTTTAAGTATATTGTAGCGGATGGAGAATCCCAATCAAATGAAGCCACAGTAACAATCACCATCAACCCCGTCAATGATGCTCCGGAAGCAGTTGATGATTACGATTATATCGCAACAGAGGATGAGGCACTGACTATTGGTGCTGAGATTGGCGTTTTAATCAACGATAGCGACGTGGATGGAGATCTCCTTACAGCAAGCCTAAGCGTGGGGCCTAACGATGGCATCGTCACCATACAGCCTGATGGCTCTTTTAGCTACCAGCCCAATGAGAACTTCAACGGTGAGGATTCTTTCGAGTATATTGCATCGGACGGCAAAGGTGGAGCTGGTATGGCCATTGCTACAATTACAGTCACACCGGTCAATGATGCGCCTGTTGCCGATGATGATGAAGAACTAACTGATGAAAATTTATTATTAACCATTGATGTTCTAGCTAATGACTACGATCCAGATGATGAGGGCGAAGTTCTCACGATCACCTCTGTAGCGAATCCATCACATGGGACAGCTAGTACAGATGGTCAGAATGTAACTTATATGCCAGACCTGTGGTACTCTGGATATGATTCGTTTGCTTATGAAGTATCCGATAGTACTGGCTTAACTGATACTGCCACCGTAGACATTCTGGTCAATGAGGCAATTCCATCCGCATCAGAAATAGATAGCTACATTCAGTCATTGCCCGAAAGCGTTTTTGAAAAGGAAGCAGAGGATCGAATGATTTCTTTATCATCAAAATTTGACGAGGTTGGCAATTGGATTGATAGTGGAGACTATAGAAATGCAATACACCACCTGGAGAATATTCGGTCCAAAGCAGATGGAAGTCTTGGCGGAAAATCAAATGACGACTGGATAGTCGATCCTGAAGCACAAGCAGATCTATGTGAACTGATAGATACTCTATTAGCTGCATTGAATACCATTATAGCTGGCAATCTGCCAAGTGTGTAGCGTAGCCAGCCTATAATTTCTTTTTTGGCCATTGAAAGCTTTCCTATGCCCTTCACCACGATATCTTCTTACGATAGCGATTTCGCACCACTATGGCCAGCATATTGGTCCCCAGCACCACGGCGATAAGCACCAGTGCCGTCCCCCAGGCCTTGGCCTCCACATCCCAGGCACCCAGGAAGTAGATCAGATTCAGAAGATGGTAGTCCAGGTTGTTGACCGGCTGGAATAGGTCGGGGATGATTCCATAGATCATTTGCACCGGAGTGGCGGTGAATGTCACCGCTGTCCACATGATGGGAGCTGTCTCCCCGCTGGCCTTGGCCACCCCCATTATTACTCCGGTGAGGATGCCGGGCATGGCCGAGGGCAGAACCACCTTCTTGATGGTCTGCCATTTGGTCGCTCCCAGGGCCATGCTCCCCTCCCGCAAAGAATTGGGCACGCTCTTCAAAGCCTCCTGGCAGGTGAGGATGATGGTGGGAATATTGATCAGCCCCAGGATGATGGAGCCGGATAAGAGGGACACTCCGAAGAACCGGACCAGAAAGGCCAGGCCGAAGAGGCCGAAGACCACGGACGGCACACCATTGAGGCAGCTCACAGCTATGGTGATTAGCCTGTTGAATTTCTGGCTCCGGGAGTACTCGTGAAGATAAATAGCCGCCCCGATCCCCAGGGGCGAGGAGATGATCATAGCCCCCAAAACCATCCAGAAGGAGCCCATTATGGCCGTGCTGATTCCACCCGCCTGGCCCAGCCGCCGGTGGGGCATGGTGAGAAACTCCCAGTTGATGGCCCAGATTCCCTTGTAGATGATGGCGAAGAGGATCCCACCCAGAAGGAGCATGGAGAGTATGGCTGACATCCGGACGGCCAAAAATACCAGAGCTTCTCTGCCCCTGGCGCTGTAGTCATAGATGATGTTCAGGGCATCCTTGATGCAGAGCAGGCTGCAGATCAGAATGAGAAGGGGCAGAAGGAAGGTATCGTCGAAGGAGGCTCCCAGGCCTAAAGGCCTGCGTAGGGAAAAGCCGGCGTGGATGGCCCCTGAATAGATCAGGTATAACACGGCAGAGCAGATCGCCACATCCAGGGCCAGGAATAGTGCCGTCTTCATCGAGGCTGCCCGGCTGGTGAGATAGCTGCCTATAAGCAGGAGAATATTGGCGGCAAGCCCGGCCAGCCAGAATATCCTAATCCTCTCCGGGTCGGGCTGGAGCAGAAGGGAGAAGAGCGCGGTTAAGAGAAGCATCGCGGAAAGGATCAGCGACAGGGCCAGAGTGGGCTTGATCTTCATCCTCAGTATCCTCCGAACTTGCGGCGAATGCGAGCCCGGGCATAGTCGGCGATCAAACTGAGGATGGATACCACAATGAGCAGGGCAAAGCCCACGGCAAAGAGGGCATGATAATGCATCGATCCTCTGGCTACCTCTCCCATCTCCCCGGCTATGACCGAGGTGAATGTGGCCCCCTGGTCGAATATATCGTAAACGGGAGAGGCTATCCTGGCCACGTTGCCCACCACCAGCAGCACAGCCATGGTCTCGCCGATGATGCTGCCTATGTTGAGCAGAACGGCAGCGGTGATCCCGGATGAGGCGGCGGGGATGGTCACATTGCGCAAAGTCTGCCAGCGGTTGGCTCCCAGAGCCAGTGAGCCCTCCTTGAACTCGCTGGGCACAGCCCGGAGAGCATCCTCGCAGATGGTGGTGAGATAGGGGATGAACATGATCCCCAGGAGTATGGATCCGGCCAGAATGGACCTGCCGGTGAGCATATCGAAGCTGTCCTGCAGGTATGATACCAGAATGATCACTCCCAAAAAGCCATAGACTATGGAGGGCACCCCGGCCAGCAGCTCAATGGCCGGCTTGAGAACCGCTTTAGCCTTCGGTCCGGCCAGCTCGGCCAGATAGATCGCAAGGGGAAAGCCGATCATGATATTGATCAGCAAAGCCAGCAGGGTGATGATCATGGAGGCGGAGATGAGGGGCAGAAATCCATAGATATCCCCGGAGGGATGCCATTTCGGTCCGGTGATCAGAGAGAAGAGGCCCAATGAGGAGAATGCGGGCAGGCTCTCATGGATCAGAAAATAGAATATGAGAAGCATGATCAAAATAGAGGTTATGGCGGAGATGAATAGAAGGAACTCGACCAGCTTCTCCCCATATTTGCGGGGCATCTTTATCCTCTGCCGCTCCATATACAAGAGACAAAATCATGACTGGTTAAAGCCCTTGCCTATATTTTCTATATAGAGATGTTACCAATCCCAATATCTATATAGACTATGCTGTCCTTCTGAAGTGGATCATGCATCTTCTCCCAGGCGGCTGATCAGCTCTTCCGGATCATAGCGCACGCTGATGACCCTGCTTCTGCCTCTCTCTCCCTCTCCGGTAAAATCCGCATTTATGAGCCGGATTGAGTCCAGCTTATTGAGGATCTCATGAAAACGAGTGTATCCCGCTCCGCACTGTTCATGAAAGCGGGCGAAGAGCTCCCCGGCCCGCCAGCTCTTCTCCTCCGCCGCTAGCCGCAGGACCAGCAGTTCGTCCTCCTTGAGAGACTTGAGGGCATAGGTGAGATGAATCAGACGGGACCGGTCGCAGGATCCGGCCACATCTTCCGATGATATGCTCCGAGAGGCCCTCTTCTCTGCGGAGAGGCCAGACCTCTTGAGCAGGTCAATTCCCACCCGCAAGTCTCCATATCTCTCGGTGCAGTCGACCACATCCTCCAATACCTCTTCGGCCATCACCCCGGGGTAGAAGCCCATCTGCACTCGTCGGCCCAGGATATCTTTTATCTCCGCCCGGCTGTAAGGAGGAAAGGAGATCTCCTCCGGCTGGAAGACGGAGACCACCCTGGGATCGAGGACATAGTTCAGAGACAGCTCGCTCATGATCCCTATCACTGCCATCCTGGCTCCGGGACAGGTCTCGTGGGCCCGCAGCAGAGAGTAGAGCACATGATCCACCTCCTTCTCATGGAAGAGGTAGTTGATGTCATCCAGAGCCACAACGATAACCATCTCCCGGTCCGCCGACTCCTGGGCCACCTTCTCGAAGAGCCTTTTGAAAGATATGCCGCTGGAAGGCGGAGCATGCTGGAAGAGCTTTTTATAAATCTGGTAGAATACGGAGTATCTGGTGGAGTCCATCTGGCAGTTGATGTGAACCGGGATGATCTTTGAAGAATGGCTCTCTATCTCCTCGAAGAGCTTGAATATGGCCGTGGTCTTGCCCGTGCCCGGCGGACCCAGGCAGAGGGCATTGACCGGCCGGCCTCCCTGCAGAGCAGGTCTGATGCAGAACTTGAGGCTGTTCATCTGGGGCTCGCGGTGCAGGAAGTGCTCCGGCAGATGGTCTAGCTCGAAGAGATCTCTGTCTTTAAAGATGGTCTCCTCCCAGAGGAGGAGGTCGGGCTTCCTGGTCTTCTCGGGGCTCACTGATCTAGTATATTTTGTATTTCCTTCTTCAATATGGCGCTCACCACGCCGCCGTCTGCTTTGCCCCTCAGCTCCTTCATCACCAGGCCCATCAGTGGTCCCATGGACCGGTCGCCCTTGGAGCGGACCAGGTCCGCCTTTGCCGCTACCACTGCCTGCACCGCCCTCTCTACCTCGGAGC
>JAGOLL010000093.1 GCA_017994055.1 Methanothrix sp. | reverse complement strand
TAATAAAATATAATCTCTGCAATACTTTTGTGTTGGTCTCAAGCGTCTTTATCCTTTTCTGTAGCTCCTTATTAGTCATATGCTTTTGAAGAGGAATCTGCTCAGGTCGAGGCATGAAACCATATTAGCGACTAATAAGTTATAAATGTTTGGTTTTAGACTATAATAAGGCCAGCTGAGACCTATCTCAGATGCAGCAAAAAGCAAGTGAGAGCTGCAAAATACCAAAAAATGAAAAAGATATGATAGAATGTCCGAAATTCGGACATCCTTTAATGGGCCTCGCCCACCTCATCCTTGCCCGGTGCCTGGCGTTCCACCGTGTCCAGCTTGCACTCGGCTGGGCCGCAGACCAGGACATCCTGCTCCTGGAATTTGGTGTAGGGATTCTCGGGGATGGTCATATCCAGGCCCATGGATGCAGCCATGAGCTCCACCACGTCCAAGACCTTTATGCCTGACTTGGCATCATTCCTGCCATCCATGATGTTCCTGCGGCAGAAGGGACAGGTAGAGGCAATGACCTCAGCAGAGACCTCTTCGCCATCCTTGACCCTGGCCTTGGCACAGTCCAATGCCAGATCGGGAATGCCGGCCTTTACGCCGCCGCCTGCTCCGCAGCATCTTTGCAGGGCTCTGTTGCGGACCATATCCCTGAACTTGATTCCCGGGATGGATTGGACGCAGTCGCGAGGCGATTCAAAGGACCAGTCTTTTCCCTTCAGATGCATCAGATGCCTGCCGTTGTGGCAGGGATCATGGTATGTCACTGCATAGTTGAGAGGAATCTTGTAATTGATCTCCCCTTTTCTTATGGCATCTCTCAGGAACACCGAGAGGGGCATGGTCTCATAGGGTATGTATCCCTCATACCACAGAGGCCAGTCCACAGCAGCATTTCTCAGGCAGCCAGCGCATGCGAAGAGAACCTTCTTGGCTCCGGCATCCTTTAGAGCATCCACATTGTGCACGGCATGCTCGGCCATGACATCTCTCTGACCGGTTCTGACCATAGCGGAAGCGCAGCACCACTCGTCCTTGCCCAGCATGGCGAAGGGAACCCCCAAAGAGTCCAGAATCCTGACTGTAGCCACTCCCAGAGCCTGCTGGCGGTAGGCAGCAGTGCAGCCTGCGAAGTATACTATCTCCCCAGACTCCTGGACCTTGACATCCTTGGGCACCCAGCAGAGTCTATCCTCCTGCTTGGCCATGTAGGGATTCCTATCTGCTTTGACCAGCTTGGGGAACATATTCTGCTTTCCAACCGGTCCGTCGCCTCTGGCCACCAGGTTTGGCCTCATGGCCTCCCAGAGTTCCACCGTCCTGATGCCCGCCTCGCAGACAGTGCCGCATACGCCGCAGGTGGTGCAGCTATAGGTATCCTCAGTGAAGACCTTCATCTCGTCGTCATTGAGGGGCTTGGCTCCGAAGATCTTGGCTCTCAGGCTATGGCTCTTGGCCATCAGCTCTCTCCAGCGGGCGTTCTTGTACATGGGGGTGATGCCAGGGCGGTCCGGCCTCACAGCGAAGGTGGGGCACCACTTCATGCACTCTTGACAGCGGTTGCAGCCATCTACCTCCATGAGCTGGGTGGACAGCATAAATCCCGACATCAAGGGCTTGGAATTCTTTTGATCAGCCATTGTTACTCTCCTCCTCTATTGGCGATCAGAGTCATGGGCGTGGCTATGACATGGATATACTTGCTCCAGGGCAATACCAGGGCGAACAGGCCAATGGCCAGCACAGTATGAATCAGGGCGAAGTGGGGTGCATAGACGGGATACTCGAAGAGATTCCCTATGAGGAAAGAATTGCCTCGCATCCACTCGGCGTAAAATCCGGTGATGGTGATCAGGAACACCGCGCCGATCAAGAAGGCGTCATAAGCAGTGGTGTTATCCCTGACGAACTTGAGAAGGATCCTTCTGGACACGGCAATGGTGGCGCCTATCAGCAGCAAGTAGCCGAACACATCGAAGGGCAGACCCAGCATCTCTTTAACCATCTCCGCCTCGTGGGCCAGCCCGGCCAGGTTGAAGTGCTCGATGATATCCAGGAAGAGTGCAAATCCGGACATGGCAGCCAGAGCCAGAAATCCATAGAACATGGACATGTGCATAACCCAGCGCACCGGGCTTCTGGCTAAAGTCCTCCTCAGCAAAAGAACATCAAGCACTACCGTCCTCAGAAATACCCATAAACCATCCTTGAATGCCTCATGAACCCAGGTAGCCAGGAAGAGCCAGAAGCTGTTGCGCAACTGGTCGTGGTAGCCAGTGGATCCGAGGCCCCATTTCTTAAAGTTGAAATATATACCATATATCCAAACAGCCAGAATAATAACTGTCAGGAGTATCACAAGATTAAAGGTGAGGCCCAATGTGTAGAACGCCATCTCATTTCCTCCTTTTTATATTAGCTTTTGAATCGGGCGATACGACCATCATTTGTGACCAACTTAGCTGAAACTAATACTTAAATATTCCCTACCGCAGTCGCAAATTGCCATTTGACCTGCTAGGCGGCAGCGTCACCGCGGGCGATCTCGGGACAGGCAGTTCATCAATCCACCATTGCCCCCTTTTATCTGCTGATCTGAGAGGGATAGGTACCGTATAAGGACAGAGAAGGGCGTTTGCCTGCGGGGAGTCTTGGCCGGGAGAGAAGATTTTCCATTATCGTTTGCTGAGAAGCTTGATCTTGCTCGATGATATTCGCTTAAATGAAAAATTAGCAGCAAGGAGGCGCGAGGTGCGCCTCCCAGCCCAAGATATTCTTTAAAGAAATTCAGGCCAATTTTTCCGGGGCATCTGAGGGCCAGGTTTAGGGCCTGAAAGAGGAGACCCCAATTCCAAACCCGTATCCCTGTAAAAGCAGGCTGCATCCTCAATGGCAGAGTCCAAATACAATTTGAACAAGCTGTCCTCCGTATCTAAATGCATTTCACTCATTCGCTTTAGCTGCATTCTTGCATCTTCTTACATCTTTATGCCGTATTTTCTTCGGCATTAGACGAATCTATATAAGACAATAATCGAATATATAGATGTCCCTTCATTTCTGGCAAAGCCTTAAAGATATGCTGCGCATACCTTTCGAGAGCATGTCTCCCATTCAATTCTTCAGCACCAATGGCCATCCGGAAAGGGTGGACTTCAAAGCCGCCCTGCTCATGGGCCAGGCCCCGGATAAGGGACTCTTTATGCCGGAGCAGATTCCCTGCCTTCCGAATAGCCTGATAAATGAATTTTCCAGGATGAGCTATCCGGAGATCGCCCGCGAGGTAATGAGACCGTATCTGGAAAATCTGGTTTCGGACCAGGCATTGCGAGCCATGCTGCAGGATGCCTACAATTATGAGGTGCCTGTGGAAAAAGTCTTCGACGGCAAGCATATCCTGCGCCTGGACCGGGGCCCTACCTGCTCCTTCAAGGACTTCGCTGCCAGGGCCATGGGACGGCTGATACAGCATTTCCTCAAGGAGGAAGGAAGAAGCATGATCATACTTACCGCCACCTCGGGAGACACCGGCTCGGCGGTGGCTCATGCCTTCTTCGGACTGGACAATGTCAAGGTAGTGGTGCTGTTCCCGGAAAAGGAGGTTACAGAGCGGCAGCGCCGCCAGATGACCACCCTGGGCAAAAACATCTTCCCCCTGGCGGTAGAGGGAAAGTTCGACGACTGCCAGGCCCTGGTCAAGCAGGCCTTTGCCGATCCCGATCTTTCCGCACTCAACCTCTCCTCGGCCAACTCCATAAATATCGGCAGGCTGTTGCCTCAGGCAGTCTATTACTTCTACGCCCGCTCCCGGGTGGCAGGGCCGGGAGAGGAGGTCGTCTTCTCCGTTCCCAGCGGCAACTTCGGAGACCTCATGGGCGGGCTTTTCGCCATGAAGATGGGCCTTCCCGTGAAGAGGTTCGTGGTGGCCACCAATGAGAATGATGAGTTTCCCTGTTTCATGCAAACCGGCATTTATGAGCCCATCCGCCCCAGCAAGAACTGCATCTCCAATGCCATGAACGTGGGCCATCCCAGCAATCTGGCCCGTCTCTTCTACCTCTACGGAGGGCGGATGGATGAGACCGGCCGGGTGGGCAGGCAGCCGGACCTCTCCGCCATGAAAAAGGATCTCTATGCAGTATCTATAAGCGATGAAGAGACTCGCAAGACCATCAGGGAAGCCCACCAGGAGCACGGGATCTTGCTGGAGCCGCACGGTGCCGTGGCCTGGGCCGGGCTGATGAGATATCTGCAGGAGTGCGGTGACTACAATCCCTGCATCTCTTTAGAGACAGCTGATCCGGCCAAGTTTCCCGATGAGATCGTCCGAGCCACGGGCATCAATCCGCCCCTGCCCTCGGCCATGGCCCGATTGGATGAGCTCGAAGAGAGCTTTGAGAGGATTGACGGAGAGTATGCCTCATTGAAGGCCTTATTAAAGCGATTTCGTCAGAGTTGACAATGGCCATAAAAAAAGCAATTGCTGAGGTGAAAGAGTGTCTCGACTGGCCGAGGGCATATTCTATGATGATATAGGCAGCTTTCCCCTGCCAAGGGGGGTAAAGATAGCCGGCCTCTCTCGCGAAGGATATCTGGACCTGGTGGGCAGCGTTCTGGCCATTAAGAGGGGTGCGGGCGTGGAGTGCCCAACCTATCCCCAGATGCGGGATATGATCCGCATGTTCATGGACGAGATCGAGAATCCTGATCAGGCGGATAGCCCCTATCTGATTAAAACCGAGCACGCCCTGATTCGAGAGCTGGAGGCGGTCTCTCCCGGAGAGAATGTAAGGGTCTGCGTCACCGGCCCCCTGGAGCTTTATCTCTCCGCATTCGGAGCAACGGCATATTCGGATATACTTTGCAGCCTGGCGGAAAGCGTGGCACGCTTCCTGGAGAAGGCCGGGGATATGGGAAAGATGTCGGTGGCCTCTTTAGACGAACCGAGCCTGGGGATGAACTCCAATATAGTCTTCTCCGAGGAGGAGATCATAGAAGCTCTGGAGATAGCCAGCCGGCCCTGCCGGGATATGGACTGCGAGGTTCATCTGCACTCGCCCCTCTATGCCGAGAGCTGCGCCCGGGTCTCAGGCATAAACATAGTAGGCATCGAGTCCGCCTCACATCCCGACTACCTGGAGCTTATAGACAAAAAGATGCTGGAAGAGACGGACAGCTTTATCCGGGCGGGGATCGCCCGAACCGATATCCTGTCCATGTCCGCCCAGCTCAATGAGAGGCTAGGGGTCAATCTCTGGCAGGATATGCCCAGACTGGAGAGGGAGATAATGGAGATGGAGTCGCCCGCGGTTATGAAAAAGAGGTTGGAGAAGGCCTATGGCCTTTTTGGTGAAAGGCTGCGGTCCACCGGCCCCGACTGCGGCCTGGGCTCCTGGCCCAGCCAGGATCTGGCGAGGAGGCTGCTGGAGAATTGCGCCTCTGCGGTTCGGGACTTTCGAAGCGAAAAAGGATGGAGTTGAGGGACTGAGGCGACAACGCCTCTGAGAACTCCTTTTGACGGTTGTGCATTTTGGTTCGGCATTTCAAATATAAATATCAGAGTATGGAATAAACATATTCAACTCCCTACCATAACTCCAAAGATATCTCTCGCTGATATCACCTATTCGCAAATATTCCGCAATTGGGTTACCAATCTCAGTATATCTAATTAAGGATTACTATGATTACCATTATCTATAAATATTTTAAGAGCATTGTTTAGCCTATGAAGCTGAGGGTAGTTAGTTCTAAAAAGGAGATTACAGACCTGAACAGGAATGAGCAACTGGTTCATCTGGCCTTCCGGGCCTCCAATATGGATGTGATGAACCTGGTTCAGTCCTGTCCCCGTCTCCGTGCGGTGCAGATTCCGCCGTCTTACCATGAGACCATGTCCAAGGCCGCCCAACAGTTCCTGGAGATCCAGGGGGTGCAGCTCTTGAAGGGAGATGTCTGGGGCCACCGGAAAGACATAGATGAGTATT
>JAGOLL010000029.1 GCA_017994055.1 Methanothrix sp. | reverse complement strand
TATCGAAAGTGGCAAAATTATTAAAGTCAGCGTGAATCTGAGCGGACCGCAGAAGACAATCCTATTGTTGTTGGGACCGGAATGCAAAAATTATTACGGGATGAACTGAAACTGCGGAATGTGGGATACAATTACCTACCCCTTTGATAGTCTGGTATTCCTTAATTTTTCCCTCTGCTGTCTGTAAGCGCACTACCATCTTATGCCCACCTCATCACCAGAACCACTACCGGCTTTTGTTCTTTATTACCTAACATCCAGGTTTCGAGATTAACCGATTGATGCTCTGAGTGACCTGTTTGATTGCAAGCCATTCATCCCATCATCCCCTCTCCTCCACAATCCCAATCTCCACCTCCGTCAGAGCATACAGCTCATAAACCAGCGCGTTTATATGCCGGTCAGTGGCCTCGATCTGCTGCTCCAGGGCCGTCTGCTCGTGCGGCGTGCAGGCATGGGGGGCGGCCTCCTGAAAGGAGGGCATCTGCGCCACCAGGGAGACCATTGTCGCCTTTGAGACCATCATCACGATTTAGGGTCATCAAAGATTTGACGGGCTTTGATACCCTTGATAGTTCCATTATTTTTAAACTCGTTTAGCTCGCATAACTGTGACTTCTCGTCGTGTCCCCAGGTCAGGCAACAAATTGCCAGTATGGTAGAGGATACAAGAATTAGCAATGAGTTACTCTCAAGATCGATCCATCCTTTTGTATTTGCGATAGCTGTAATGGCTAAAAAAATGGCTGCCATAGTCATAAAAAAATACCCAGCCATCTTTTTTCTCCGCCAATTTCTTAATAAGCGTATTCCGCATTCCAGATGATCTATCGGAGTGCCCAAGCCATATTCGGGCTTATATCGCCTAATCATACCATCCTCTGTTTGCAGTCGCAACATCACCGGTGGTCCGATTTGGAAGGCTTTGATGCCGTTGATAGTGCCCATGTCCCTATATTCCGTTAGCATTTTGAATATTTTTCCTGCTCTGAATTCGTCGATTAAACACCATAAAGCTGGCAGAGCAGCGACTCCTAAATGAAAGAATGGCTGAGAAGGGCCACCCATTATTATATTGTAAATTAGAAACAGTCCTGTGATAACACCGTAAATGATGAAGTATTTGCGGCTTTCATTCTTTCTTCTTTTTGCATAATGTATTGCACAATCAAGATGATCGCATTCTTCATGTTCATTTGGAGACTTTTTCCACGCTCTTCCGCAATAGGCAGAGTATTTTTTGGAGTTCCATTTTCTCTTTCACCTACGGCATATGTGGTCGAAATCTCTTGATATCTCCATCTGCGGTCTGCAAGCGCACTACCATCAGCAGTCACTCCTTTCTTCCACAATCGCGATCTTCTCCTCCATCGGGCCATAAAGCTCGCGGACCAGGGCGCCTATCTGCCTGCTGGCGGCATTGATGCGGAGCTGCAGAGCAGTATCTGTGATTTGATTGTGTACTTGTGCAAAAAAAAGGATATGAGCTCGAATTACTCTCCTGGCACTTTCTTGGCATCTCAAACACACGGTATCCAGTCAACGCCATCTTGAGGGCCATCCTCTGTAATAGAGCCGGGCGCATTATCGGCAGCAGGAGTATTATCTGTCTGTCCTGTGGGAAGTATAATTATCTCCGGCGCTGGATCGCCGTCCGTGCTAACCGGCGGTAGGTTTTCTGGTTTCCCCGCGCCATCGGGCTTGCCTGGGTCGTCTGGCTTGACTGCGCTGGCAGCGAAGGTACATGCAGAAAGTACCAAGAATATGGCTAATAGGCGCCCTATAATTTTCTTCATCTGATTGCCTCCTTTTGACTTAAACAGGAAAGTAAGCCAAGATGTCCTTATAACTAACTTACGCTTTGATATAATCCCGTCCTTCAGGAAAAGGAAAACCAGATTCCGAAAGATTTCACCTTTTTGCAGCTTGCACTTTTCTGCTGTTGGTGCTCCAGTTCGCAATCCCTCCACAATCGCGATCTCCTCCTCCGTCAGAGCATACAGCTCATAAACCAGCGCATCTATCTGCCAGTCTGTGGCCTCGATCTGGCGCTCCAGCACCGTCTGCTCCTAGGGCGGGCGACTTGGGGGGCTGCTTATGCAGGGAGGTATCCGGTCCCCCAGGAAGACTATGCGCCATTGATCTCTGTTCTTTCCCGGTCCTATCAGATCATTTAGTATCCCGGCCTTGAGTCAAGGTAGATCCTGGCGGAAGCCTTCAGGGTTATGCTTTTGGAGATGGACGAGGCAATTCGCAACTGCTTTCAGGCAAAAAGGGATGGCATGCGGTGTCCCAAAGACGATGTTCTGTTGCGCAGGAGCTTTTGGATGGAAGAATAGTGCTATCCGTAGCCTTCATAGACTCAAGGTTACATCTCTAGGCGGTCGGGAGTAGCGAACCACCAATCCCTAAATCTTCACTTTCCCACAAAGCATGTCACTCAAGTCACATATCAAGAGCCTGCTTTATCTTGGGTCCTTCTTCTATTGTTGGCCCACCCGGATAAATAATTCCGTTATTGTCAAACTCACTCGATGCCATATCTGTATCTTGGAGCGAATTGATGTAATTCAACAATTTTTGTATAGTTGCCTGAACCCCTTCCCGCCATCCTTTCGCATACCCTTCTTGATATCCTGCAGCATACCCAGCTTGGTATTCTCCACCGATCTGCCCATGGCCATTGCCTCCTGGCCATGAGGCTTGACCTGGAACAAACTGCGTTGCTGCAGATTGAGCTTGACCAAACTGTGCTATTATCTGTTCTTCCGAGATATTGCCAGGCATCTCTTCGCTCCCGGAATTTTCTAGTGCAGGAGGTTTTGAGGGGAGCGTCCCCCTCTCTACCGTCTCTTGCTTGATATGCTCAACTATAGCTGTTGCAGTCGGACAAAATACAAGAACTATAGCCATTGTTAGGCATATTACAGCCCGAGTCTTATTCATAAATGCTTACCTCTATGAGTATATAATGCATATTTGTGATAAATATTTTCTGGGGAAAAGGAAGCATTCGGCCATGCACAGCTTGACCTCATATAGTCTGCAGCTATTCCATATCAATGATCTGCATTTGTGGAAATCCTTTGATGCTGCACTTTGGCTATGCTCTTTCCATCAGAAGCGAATTTCAGCAACGACCGCATGAAGCTCTTAAAAAGAGGGACCACCATGATTTTGCCTCACGTTCTGTCTTTCTATTGCTCTGCACCTTCCGCTATCGCGATCTCCTCCTCCGTCAGAGCATACAGCTCATAGACCAGCGCGTCTATCTGCCGGTCGGTGGCCTCGATCTGCCGCTGGAGAGCCGTCTGCTCATGCGGCGTGCGGGCAAGGGGGAGCTGTTTATGCAGGGCCAACATCAGATTATGTTTAATTTTTTTAAACATCAAAATATATCCAACGATATTTATCCACTTCCCATTCAGTGTTATTGTTTATCTGTTGAGGAATCTTCATCGTGAATAGCGGCTTTTCTGATTCTTGCATAAAGGCTCCATTATGCCATCTCTGATAGCCGATGCTGACTTTATAAATATCACCGCTATTAAAAGTAAATTTTATGTGATTCTGAGGATAAATTTGGAAGACGGAGACATATTCTGAATATTCCGCAGGATTTATAACATAAGTTCTTTTAATTTTCCACCCGTATCCAAGAGCAGTGCTTGATATATCTGAATATTCTCCCGCAAGATTAAATCTATGCGATACATTTGATTTATCTTTTAATATAAGGTATGGCTGCCTTACAATTTCTTTTTTATTTCTCCAGGTGTTATGCCATCCTATGGGCATTATAATGATGTCGGACTTAATTGCGGAATAAGTTATTTCTTGAATAATACCATATCCAGATGGAGATATTGGGATGATATCGCCGCCAATAATCCTATCTGAAACAAGATCTCTTCCTTCGAATGCGGCTATTGCTACAATTAATGTCAAAACAGTGATCGTTACTTTTATTAATTCATGCGTATTGCCATCATTTTTTACCTCATTAGGAAGATCCTTCATCTTTTACACTCCTCCTTCCACAATCGCGATCTCCTCCTCCGTCAGCCCATACAGCTCATATACCCGCGCGTCTATCTGCCGATCGGTGGCCTCGATCTGGCGCTCTAGCGCCGTCTGCTCGTGCGGCGTGCGGGCCAGGGGGAGCTGTTTATGCAGCACGAGCATCTGCTCTCTAGTAGGGCCAAATGATCGTGGCGGGAGATGTCTCTCAGCGAAGGTATAGGATTTGATGAATCGCTCGCTTCTCCGCATTTTTCTTATCTCTCCTGGATTGCAGATATTTTGGATATTCTAGCTCCGGCAAGAGAGGATGGTCCAATTCCCAACGCCCCTATTTCTTTTCTTTGTTTTCAATATGCTCCCGTAAGTGATGATTGATATTTTCCACATAAACATCTCTCGGCAACAGCACTCTGCTGATGATATTGAGTGTGTCAGAGGAGATCTTGCCGTCTTTCGCAAGCTGGCGGCCTGCATCTTTGCAGGCATCTATGATGTCTTTTACCGGCATCCCCATATCCATAATATCTCTAAGGGCTGGCCCATGTGGTCTGATAAGCGCTCCGGAGAATTCGGCCTTAGCATTCTTACAGTATGCTTTAATGTGAGAGATCATAGGATCGAAATTATCCGCCTCCCATAAGCCGCAATTGGAGACGAGCGCTATCTTGCTCTCTTTGACATTTCCCTGGAGCGGGTGCCGCGTGTGATTGTCTCTAACCTCAAAGAAGGGCTGAACCTGCGGCAAAGTCCGGTCCATCAGATTCTTCATGGAACCGGTTACGCCATCGAAATAGACAGGTGTTGCCAGCACCAGAATATCAGCATCTCTAATCTTGGGATCAAGCATCGCCATATCGTCATCCTGACTGCATTTGTCTCCCTCTCTGGTCCAGCAACTAAAGTCGCCATAGCAGGGATTGATCTTAAGATCCCTTGTGTAGTAGAGTTCAACCTCAGCTCCTGCTTCTTTCATACCCTCCAGAAAAGGACCGAGGATAATGGCGGTATTTCCTTTATCTTTATTTGGGCTCGAATTGATTGCCAGTACTTTCATGATAATCTCTCGAAGGTACTATTCGCAAATTTTCTATTTAAGCGTTAGCTACATATCGGCAAGAGCTGCATATTGAAGTTGAGCGGGGAATTTCTGCGATCCTTTGGCCTTGACCATCAAAAAAATATTTGGAAATTTTTTCTTGTTCTCCTCGTTCCGGGCTTCAGGGAGAGACTGCTCATGGCTTGCATGAGTTGAGCCAGATGTTCGCCATTCATCCCCTTCCTTCCACAATCCCTATCTCCTCCTCCGTCAGCCCATACAACTCATAGACCAGCGCGTCTATCTGCCGGTCGGTGGCCTCGATCTGGCGCTCTAGAGCAGTCTGCTCGTGCGGCGTGCGGGCCAGGAGGAGCTGTTTATGCAGGGAGAGCATCTGCTCCACCAGGGAGACAACTCTATCCCGTCTTGAAACCTCGTTTGATTCTGATGGGTCAATGACGCGAATAGGAAATCCTCGAAGGTATTGTGCACGAAATTCGAGGTAGTTATCTGATGATCCTTCTAAAGCTGCACAAAATATGCTGAAATAAAATAGTGCTAGCTTGGAATTGAGAATACCTAAAATGAATGAGTCATCAGTTGGCAAGATGAACGTCTTATTGTTTGAAAAATATCCGTTATCGTCCATAGTGAATTGGCAAGTTCTTGCTATTTCAGGATAAATTATCTTCTTGGATTCGAATATAGGAACTAATGCTATCGAAGGTTGTTGATGCTCGTACCATGCCTGTTTTGTGGCTCTTTTTTCTAGTTCACTCTTATATGGTTTTAGATGTTCTTCTATTGCGGGATATTGAGATATATCAAATCCATGATACGTATAGATTAGATATCTATCTCCAGGTTCTAATGAGTATCTTCTGACATCTTCTCCAAATAAGATTGGCTTAATCGCTTCAGATTCCTTTGGATCTCTCTCGACTATTTTTAAACGAGTATCACTATCGATGATGAATGCTTCATTTAGGCCGGTTTTTACACCCCATAAAATTCGCCCTTGAACGAAATGATCTAGAGGATACGTTTTATAATTCATTTTTTCGAGTATTTGCTGCTGTAACTCATCGATCAATAACCACCTCTCTGGCTCTAAAGATCCGATAGGTATTTCGATGCTCTCCTTTTCAATGATATCCGATATTGTTGTGGATCTATTGATTAGCTGGTTAAATGTCTCTACATCAGGTGGGGGAAGGTATCTTGTTCTGATGTCTCTCTTGAACTCAGAATCAGTTCTCATGGTAGACAAAATAACCGTCCTAACGGTAACACCCTGAAATACATTAAGTCCCGCAAAATCATCTATTTCCTTAATTGCTGCTTTTGAGTAGAGGAATTTTCGAAGCGGAGCACCATAATTCGCTTTTATGAACTTATTCGAGAGGATCATGGAAAATAGGCCGTCTTCTTGGAGCAAATTATGGCTTCTCTCGACAAAATAAGCATATAGATCGCTTCTAGAGCCATGCACAGAATACTCCTTTCTGAGATAGTCTTTGAGTTCTTTAAATGATTCCATCCGAATGTAAGGCGGATTCCCGATCACCACATCGAACCCGCCTCTCCTGAAAACCTCCCCAAACTCCCTCTCCCAGTCAAACGGATTGATCCTCTCGATCTCCTCCTGCCCCAGCCCCGGATTGTCCTCCAGTATGTCCCAGCCGATCAGGGAGTTGCCGCACTTGATGTTCTCCCCCAGATCCGGCAGCGCCCTCTCCTGGAATAGCGTCAGCTGCTTGGAGATCGTCTCCTCATTCTCCCCCTCCAGGACCTTCAGCAGCAGAGACAGCTTGGTCACCTCCACCGCCTGCCTGTCGATGTCCACCCCGTAGATGTTGGAGAGCAGTATCCTCTTCCGCTCCGCCGTGGTCAGCCGCCACTCTCCGTCCCTGGCCTGGTAAATGGGGCTCTCCGCCTTCCGCTTCCGGCCCCTCCGGCCCACCTCTGTCTCCGGCAGCAGCCGCCGGATCTCAGGTGATGAGGGCTTACAGCCTCTCTCCATCAGCGGCAGAAGATGCTGCACAAACCAGTCCCTATGCCAGTCCAGCAGGAACTGATAGGCCACAATGAGAAATGAGCCCGAGCCGCAGGCCGGATCCAGAACGCTGATCTCGGAGGCCTGCCGGGCCGTCCTCCCCTGCAGGGTGGGCCCCAGCGTCTTCTGGACGATGGCCTCCACGATGTAGGCTGGGGTGTACTTGACCCCTCCCGCCTTCTTTACCTCCGGCTTGTCCTCCACCACCGCCAGATGATCCTGGTCCAGCCGGATCACCTGGCCCAAAAACTGCTCATAGATCTGCCCCAGTATCTCCGCAGGCAAAACGGAGAAGGCATAAGGGCTCTCCGGGAAGTAGAGCTGCTTGATTATCTCCTTTAGGGTGCCGTCATCTATCTTCAGGTTGGGAGTGATGATGTCCGGGTTTTCTCTCCCGGGCTCCTTGTGGAAATGGAATATCCCCGAGTTGTAGCGCTCATCCGCCTGCTGGAATAGCTCAAAGAGCCGGGCATAAACCCTCACCCCCTCCAAGAGGTGCTTGAGCCGCATATACCTCTCAATGCCCCGGTCCTCGCAGATGCGCAAAAACATTATCCGGTCGATGATAGCCTGCACCGAGTAGTTGAGGCTTGCCGTGTCCAGCTCCGGGTTTCGCAGAGCAATGTTCTTGGCCAGGGCCTCCCGCCACCGGGAGATATCGCCCAGCAGGGCGGCATCAACCCGCTTCTCGCCCCGCTTCTGGGGCAGGGAGCGGGCATACCTGTCCAGCGATCCGTTCAGCACCGCCTCCCGGGAGAAGAGGGCGGCTATCTCCTCCCACTTTTCTGCATACTGGTCGTATCGGAGATACATTATCCGCGACTTGGTCGGCTTGTCCTCCCTGCCGGGCCGGGAGAGGCAGTAGTAAACCGAGAATTCTTCAAAGTCTGTCAAAATGGATATGGGCAGATCCGCCGACCAGGCATATCGGCGCAGCTGAAAGGCAGGATAAGCCCCCGCCTCGATGTTCACCGACGGCCTCTTGACCTCGATGAAGAACTTTCTCTTCATCGATCCCAGGGAGCTGTCAAAGAGCCGGAAGCTGTAGTCGGGATTCTTGATCTTGCCCTCCACCTCCACCGAGTCCTCCTCCTTGACCTCGTGCTGATCCGCCCGGCAGGGCCTATCGTGATAGACATCCCAGCCTAAAGCAGCTATCAGCGGATTGATGAACCGGGTTCGCAGCTCCGTCTCATTGAATTGAGCTGATTTGTAGAAGCTCTGATCCCTCTCGAACTCCGCCACCAGGTCCACAATCTCTTTAGGCGCTGCCAAATCCTACTGCCCTCCTCAGGCGTATCTCTCGCA
The DNA here is from genome assembly GCA_017994055.1 of Methanothrix sp. Lineage (GTDB taxonomy): Archaea > Halobacteriota > Methanosarcinia > Methanotrichales > Methanotrichaceae > Methanothrix. Next base: position 20,950 of record JAGOLL010000029.1, on the reverse strand, counting down.
CCAACTCGCCAAAAAGCTGCCGGTCATCTACTGCGGGATAAGCTTTATTTTCAAAAAGCCTCAAATATTATATTAGCTCTTGCAGTGGAAAGGAAGCAGGTGAATTATGAGCGCCATATTCGGGGAATTGATGAGCTTCGACCAGGAAAACGGTCCGGAGATAAAGCTGAGGGCCTTCGGAGACGAGTTCTATGCTCGCTATGAGACCGAGGAGGGATACACCGCCATCTATGACGATGATCTGGGGCTCTTCACCTATGCTCGCCTAAAGGACGGCCGCTTTTTCTCCAGCCGAATCGACCTGAGCCAGGCCCCTCCCGCCGAGCTGGAAAAGCATCTGGAGGAATCAGGTGAGGTGCGCCAGGAGAAGGCAGCAAAAAGATTCTCCCGAAGCTAGAGGACCGACTGATATCAATGGCAGCCTTCCATTATCCTCTCCCATCCGCATCAAATTGATCTTTTCATAGAGGTATAATTTGATCTCATTGGATAAAGTTAAATAGTTTATTGAATATTTTACCATACAATCTTTTAGCCCATTCCAGGTGGATTGTTAAGATGAGCGTAATTGCTGGAGAGACACTGACCTTCTCCCAGGAGAAGGGACCTGATGTAAAGCTTAGAGTCTTTGGCGATGAGTTTTATTCCCGCTACGAGAATGTTGACGGTTATTCCGTGGTCTATGACATCGATTTAGGCCTGTTCTGCTATGCCTATCTGATCAAAGGAGAGTTCGTCTCCAGCGGAGTGGGCCTGTCCAAGGCTCCCCCCGACAAGATCTTCCGGCACCAGAAGGAGTCGGAAGAGGTGAGAAACGCCAAATTCAATGCCAGATATGCCCGGATCCAGCCGCTGCCGGAGCCCTACCAGCCCCATGCCACTCTCAAGACCTTCGGGCCCAACAAGGGCCTTTTGGAGGGCCGCCGCCTGACTGAGGGAGAGATCAAAGGGCTGACCATTCTGGTCCAGTTCAAGGACCTGAAGAGCAGCGTCACCAAAGAAGATGTGGATAAGATGCTCAACGGTGAGAACTACCAGGAAAACGGCAATTTTTGCTCCGTCCGGGAGTACTTCCGGCTCATGTCCGGAGGAAAGCTGAACTACACCAACCATGTGGTCGGCCCGGTGACACTGAGCAAAAACCGGCGATACTACGCCAACCGCCTCCTGGTGGAGGAGGCATTGGACCTGGCCTTAGCCGGCGGCTTGGATCTCAAGCAATTCGACTCCCAGGATGAGGGGATAGTTGATGCCGTCAGCTTCCTCTATGCCGGACAGACCCAGTACCTGGGTGAACTCTGGCCTCATAACTATTTCCTGGAGCTGCAGCGTGGCAGCATGAAGACTTACTTCTACATGCTCTCCAGCCTTGGCCGGAGCAAGCAGGACCTGAGCATAGGCACATTCTGCCATGAGAGCGGACATATGCTCTGCCGCTGGCCCGACCTCTACGACTACGGCACCAGGGACGGTGACGCGGAGAAGAGCTCCGGCCTCGGCTACTACTGCCTGATGAGCGCCGGAAACCATAACGATAACGGAAGAACTCCCGCCCCGGTATGCTCCTATCTGCGCTACTTGGTGGACTGGTGCGACAATGTGATCTGCCTGGACCAGCCCGGCAGCTACCAGGCCCTGCACGACGACTACAAGACCGTCCTGCTCTATCCCAGCCGCAAGTACAATGAGTACTTCCTCATCGAGAACCGCTCTCGTTTAGGCCTGGACAAGGATATTCCCTCCAGCGGCCTGGCCGTCTATCACTGCGATATCATGGGCTCCAATGAGTGGCAGGGCGGCACCGCCACCAAACATTATCAGTGCGGGCTGCTCCAGGCCGACGGCCATCTTGACCTGGAGACAAACCAGAATATGGGAGACGAGATGGATCTCTTCAAGGAGATGGCGGCAGTGGCGGTCAGCCATTCCACTCAGCCCTCCTCCAACCTCTGGGACGGCTCCGAGTCCGGCCTGGTCATATCCAATATCTCCGCTCCCGGCGGGACCATAACCTTCCAGGTGGGCCCGGAAGCAGCAGCCTCTCCCGCCACTTTGCAGATGGGCTCAAAGGGCCCGGCGGTCAAGGCCTTGCAGTGCCTCCTCAAATCTGCCGGCGCCAGTCCCAAATTGACCGTGGACGGCACATTTGGAAGCAACACCCGGACAGCAGTCACATCCCTTCAGAAGAGCTATGGCCTCCTCCAGGACGGCATAGCTGGACCCAAGACCTGGGCCGCTCTCCTGAAGAAGGATGAGATTAAGACCGGTTCAAAAGGGCCGGCGGTCAAGGTTCTGCAATGCCTCCTCAATGCAGCAGAAGCGGGAACAAAGATCAATGTTGATGGCTTATATGGGGCCAAGACCAAGAACAGGGTTCTGGCGATTCAGAAGAGCAACGGTCTGAAGGAGGACGGCATCGTTGGAAAAGAGACCTGGAATGCGCTCATGAAATTTTTAAAGGCTTGATCAAATCTGCCGGCGTCTTCCCAGGATAGGAAGGAAATCAGGGCCTGCCCGGTGAGGGCAAGGCCCGCCTATTCTCCCTATTTTTCCTCTTTTTCATCTGCCATTCTCTTCCTCTGCTCTTGCACCGCCTTGATCAGCTCCAGAGACATCTCATCCTCCCGGCCCAATAGGGAGAGGTCGAGGGACTGCATGGCACATTCGATCATGTCCCTGCTGTGCGCCAGGTCGGAATCCCGGCTCTCATGGGCTATGCCGCTCCTGTAGAGGTCGTCGATCACATCCGGCGATAGCCCTAGCGCCGTTGCTGCGGAGACGGCCCGGCCAAACATCTCCATCTCTATGTAATATTGCAGCCCCTCCCGGTATAGCTCCTGGGAGCGGGAGGCCAGGCCAGCGTTCTTGGCGATCAATGCCGCCCAGAGGTAGTCTCCCGCCTGCACCAAAACGCTGATGGCCTTGTCGATCCTGCCTATATCCCTGGCCAGCATCACGGCATATTCCGTCTCTTCTGCCTGGGCCAGGATGTCTATGCCCTCCTCAGCTATATCCTCGGGCAGGGCTTTCAGGTTCTCCACCAGAAAGGATACCTTCTCCTCAAAGGTCATTTTATCGAACTCTTCCTTCAAATCGGGTCCCCGGCGGCTTATGGAGAGCTGAATAGAGTTAAGCCTTTGGGAGAAGCCTCATCTCCCAGTAAAAGCTGTGCCCGCAAGCTCAGGAAGATCTTTCTTCGGTGATCTCTCATCTGCCCCAGCGTCCGGAAAAAATGAGGTTCAGACATGGCCGACTCGCCCATTAGATCATCCGGTCCTCTTCCTTCTCCTCGATATAAAGCTCCGGAAGGGCGTTCATGTATTCCTTAATCATGATGGGAAAAGACCTCGACTCCATAAAACGCAGCCCCAGCTGCTCCGCCCAGCGCTGTATCCCCAGATCCTGGGAGACCACCGCCGCATCCAGCTCTTTTGCCAGGAGCAGGACATCTATATCCGGGGCGCTGTCCAGGATGCCGTAGCGAAGAGCCGCCCGGTACTTCTCCCGAAACTTGCGCACAATGCCCCCCACAGTCTCCCTCTCGATCTCGTCCTTCATGGCCGATAGATCGGTCCCTTCCCGGGAGAGGGAGATGCATTTGGAGACCGATTCCCATACCGCCTCCTCGGAGATGTTCATGCCCTTGTTGATGCGGCTTCTCATATAATCCACATACTCATAGAAGATCTTGGCCGGGACCTTGACCTGATAGCGATCGGGAGACTTTTTGACCAGCCAGGTGTCCACCTTGCTCAAAACCCTGGGGTCGCAATTGTTGTGGCGCACAAAATCCTTGATCTCATTGTAGACGGAGGGATAGGGGATATAGCAGCTTATGCCCAGGTGGAGCCTGCCGTCCGCCACCCGGTCCAGGATGGCGCCCATCCCCTCGCAGATGCTGGAGGCTCCCTCGCTCTCCCAGGCAAAAGAGTCGGTGAGGGCGGTGGTGTCCAGGACGAATCTCTGGCGAAGCATTTAGAATGATTATGCATCAGGATATATAAGATACCTTCTAGGAAGTGGGGTATGGTTCAGGAGACGGGCAGCCCCTCCAGGCGCAGGAAGTGCACCCGTCCCGAGGCCTCGCCGGCCACGATGGTTCGCCCGTCTGGGGAGACGGCGCAGGAAAGCATGGCGCTATCTCCGGTGAAGCTGCAAATTTCTCTGCCGCTCTCAATATCCCAGACCTTGAGAATTTGATCGGCTGAAGCCGATACCGCCCGCCGTCCGTTGGCGGTCAGAGCTACGGCATAGACCCCGCCGGCATGCCCCTCTAGAGTTCTGATCAACTTGCCGCTTACCAGATCCCAGACCTTGAGAGTTTGATCGATTGAAGCCGATACCGCCCGCCGTCCGTCGGCGGTCAGTGCTACGGCATAGACCCAGATGACATGCCCCACCAGAGTTCTTATCAACTTGCCGCTTACCAGATCCCAGACCTTGAGAGTCCGGTCGTCTGAAGCCGATACTGCCCACCGTCTGTCGGCCGTCAGTACTACGGCCCTGACCCCGCCGGTATGGCCTTCAAGAGTCCTGATCTCCCTGCCGCTCTCGATATCCCAGACCTTGAGAGTCCGATCATCTGAAGCCGATACTGCCCACCGTCTGTCGGCTGTCAGTGCTATGGCCCTGACCCCGCCGACATGTCCCACCAGAGTTCTTATCAACTTGCCGCTCTCGATATCCCAGACCTTGAGAGTCCGATCGTCTGAAGCCGATACCGCCCGCCGTCCGTCGGCGGTCAGAGCTACGGCCCTGACCCCGCCGGTATGGCCTTCAAGAGTCCTGATCTCCCTGCCGCTCTCGATATCCCAGACCTTGAGAGTCCGATCGTCTGAAGCCGATACCGCCCGCCATCCATCGGCGGTCAGAGCTATGGCCCTGACCCCGCCGGCATGCCCCTCCAGAGTTCTTATCAACTTGCCGCTCTCGATATCCCAGACCTTGAGAGTCCGATCATCTGAAGCCGATACCGCCCGCCGCCCGTCGGCGGTCAGAGCTACGGCCCTGACCCCGCCGGTATGGCCTTCAAGAGTCCTGATCTCCCTGCCGCTCTCGATATCCCAGACCTTGAGAGTCCGATCATCTGAAGCCGATACCGCCCGCCGTCCGTCGGCGGTCAGAGCTACGGCATTGACCCCGCCGGCATGCCCCTCCAGAGTTCTGATCAGCTTGCCGCTCTCGATATCCCAGACATTGAGAGTCTTATCGTCTGAAGCCGATACTGCCCGCCATCCATCGGCGGTCAGAGCTACGGCATTGATCCAGTCGGCATGGCCCTCCAGAGTTCTGATCAACTTGCCGCTCTCGATATCCCAGACCTTGAGAGTCCGATCGCCTGAAACCGATACCGCCCGCCGTCCGTCGGCGGTCAGAGCTACGGCCCTGACCCCGCCGGCATGCCCCTCCAGAGTTCTGATCAGCTTGCCGCTCTCGATATCCCAGACCTTGAGTGTCCAATCGCTTGAAGCCGATACTGCCCGCCGTCCGTCGGCGGTCAGAGCTACGGCCCTGACCCCGCCGGAATGACCTACCAACGATCGAATCAGAGGCCCGCCTGGTGCGGTGAGGCTCGGTGTGATTGGTCGCAGCCAGGGGCGTCCTCCCGCGCCCGCTCGATGCATCCGCTCTCTGATCTCCGGCAAGTTAATGCCCTGCATTCTGCCCAGGAGCTGACCAGAAAGCTGGCCGGGGTCCCGGAAGAGCACATGAGAGGATAGCCGCAGGCAGTGCTGCAGAAGCCCCAGCTCTTCATCATCGTGCAGCAGGTCATAATCGGAGATCAGAGAGGTGACGTCTGTCTTCTCCAGACGGGCCTGCAGCCAGCGCAGGTCCAGGACCAGCCTTTTCAGCTCCTCCTTTCTGCCGGAATGCAGCAGATGGTAGGCTAGATGCTGGAAGAAGTAGCCGTCGTCCGGGCCGGTGTGCCAGCCGTCTGGATAGAGTTCTCTGTAGGCTTCTACTATCCGATTATGTAGCTCCAATGGATCTCCCGCTCTTTTCACTGCAAAGTCGTGCTGGAGGTCGTGCAGCCCCAGGCGGCCTGAGTTGAAACTTGCCAGGGAGCGGTCGGCCAGCTGGGCCGCCAGGTCCCGAGTGTCATATTCATCCAATCCCCAGATCAGGCTCAGTGCCGCCTCCGGAATTTGTTCATCCTCGGGAAAAACGGCCAGATCCAAATAGCGCTTTTGCTCCTGCCGCTCCAGCCCCTCCAGGCTCACCTCGATAGCCCGCAGAAGATTGGGATAAAGGTAATCGGGAAAATCAGCCTTGATCTTGTCCAGATCGGCGGAGCGCAGCCGATGCAGGATGTGCTCCCAGGGATCGCTTTGACCTCTCGCAAGAGCTGCCCTGGACATTGATCCCACCATTGCCAGGGCCAGGGGGAGGCGGTCGCACTCCTCTGCAACCTCTCTGGCTTTGGGATCGAGATCCTCAAGCTTGAGACCTGAGCTGAGGGCCAGAAGCTGAAGCGATTTCTCTTGGTCGAGAACATCCAGGCACAGCTCCCTGGCCTTCATGCCTCGAACTATCTCCCGATCTCGTGTGGTGACCAGCATTCTGCAGTCCGGCCCTAGGGCGTCGAAGGCCCGCACGCTCTCCATGGACCAGACATCATCCAAGACGATGAGGCAGGATAGGTCAGACAGTAGTTGCTTCAGGCAGCCTTTGCCATCCTCTTCATCCTTTATGGCTCGGTGGTCCTTGTCCAGAAATTGTAGCAGCTGCAACTGCCGATTGGGAAGATTCGGCTGCTGGCCTAAAGAGATCCAGATCACGCAGTCGGGAAAAGCTTCCAGTACCTGATCATCCCAGGCCAAGGCGGCGGCCAGAACCGACTTGCCTATGCCGCCCATTCCTTGCAGGCCGACGCGGGCATCCGGCGGCGGGCAGCCCTCGGCGGTTTTGCCGGTGATGGCCGATTTGTCTTCTCCGGGAGACAGGACAAGCCCCTTCAGGCTTGCCAGATCCTCAGGCCGGGGAAGAAAATCAGAGGGCAGGCTTGGAGCATTGATGGGCTGGCTCTTGGCTGGCGGCAGATGGGGGAAGATCTCTTCGATGGGTATGGCCAGAGACCTCTCCTTCAAAATGCTCTCATCCCCTGCCTGGTCGATCATCCCCACGATGGCATTCTGTCCCACCGACCAGACAGGCGAGCCGCTCCTGCCCGGCAGAAGGCTCTTTTTTATGGTGCTCAGCTGCCACCTTGGCTCCTTTCCCCGCGTTGTTCTATCAACTATCCGGCAGTCCTCTCCCTCCAGGCTGGAGGCTCCCTCACCCTCAGAGGTGTTGCAGTCATAGCCCCGGGTGAAAAACTCCTTGTGCCTCCCATCCCATCGCTTGAATGGAACTCTCTTTGCCTCAAGTCCTACGGGAACGGGACAGCTCAAGAAGGCAAGATCCTGGGCGGCACTGCACCTCTCCCCGATGGGCTGCGCCTCGATCCAGTCATCCCAATCATCATTTTTAACAAAATATCTCTGGCTCTCCGGGAGCCGCTCGTTCCTGTCCGCCAGGACATGATGGCAGGTGAGGATCTCCCTCTCCGAGACGAAAAAGCCGGTTCCTCTGAGATTCCTTTTATCGATGGAGATCTTAACCACGATCTTCCTCAGGATCTCAGGCCCGGCCATCCTTCTACTCCCCGCCCCATCTCAATGTAACCTGGAAGCTGCCCTCGCCGCCCACTTTGGAGAATGCCAGACCGTGCTCGGCATTGAGCTTGATGCCAAAAGAAAGCTCCATCTGCCGGGGCCGGAACTCCTGGGGAATATTCGTATATCCGGCATGGGCGCTTTTCGCCGTCTGCCCCACCAGAGCCATGATCTCGCTGAACTTCTTCTTCAGGTCCTCCTTGACTCCAAGCGGCCCCCGATAGCCTTCCCCCTCTTCGATCTCTATGGAGACCTCCGTCTCCCCATCCTCCATCAGTATCTTGCCATAGGCCATATCAAGAGCGCTCCATCCCTGCCTTGACTGCAAATAGGCCTTGGCCTCTCAAAAAGATAGCGATTCTGTCCGCTGCAAAGTATGAAGATGAGTATAGAAACGGAATTGATCCTTGCGCTTGAGGATCAGATATCCCTGGACATCCGCGACAGCCGGCCTATGATCCACTTGGTCAGAAATCCGGTCAGAAAGCAGATGAACATGATGGAAAACTCCCGGCTCTGGGAGTTATCCGTGGCGATGATCCCGGAGGAGAATACCAGGTAAGCCATATAGCCGAAGACCATGGCCAGTATGGGTATGGCCATATACCACAGCCTCTTGTATCGCGAGGCCAGGCCATAGCGGCGCAGGTCGTCCGCCACTCCCGTAAGTATCTGGGCCGAGGAGCCCAGTCCGGCGAAGAAAGCGGCCCAGAGGGGCACGCCCAAAACTTCGGCGCCGGAGTAGAGATAGATGAGTGCGCTGAACAAGGCCACGGAGAGAGAAGCGAAGATCACGGCATAGAGCCCGTAGAGCTTGAAGAAGTAGGATATGGTTCTCATGCTGTGGAAGCGCGAGCCCTTGATCTTGATCTTGGCCTCGTTTATGGCGGCAGTTAGCTCATAGCGCGACCGGTCGCAGTCCAGGAAGGCCTCAGCCAGGTTTCCCTTATTGAACTCCTTTAAGGCCAGGACATAGAAGTCATAGCTGTCCTTGATCTCAATGGAGCTGCGGTGGGCTGCCTGGAGCATTCGGTCCAGCCTTTTGAGGTCCACCTCCACCTCAGAGCACGATCTGGGAATGGAGCAATCTTTAGATTCGCCGTCCACAACAAATAAGTAACTAGATTAATATAAATAGCTTTCGTGCGGTGATAAAGGCTCTGACATAATAAAAATAGTTTCTTATGTTTAATTTTCATTACCAACACAAACTAATCCCGATATATCGTTCATGCCATTCATACCGCAGATAAAGCCGGATTTGAATTAGATCAGATCATGGCCAGCTTTCGGGCCTCTCTGATCTGGCGGATGAGCCTTTTTCTAAAAGAGCCCTTCCTGCCTGCGCCTGAGCACAGCCCCGCCCGCCTATCAGCCAGGGTGATATGATTGATCTCCTCAATCATGCTCTCGGCAATGCTGCAGCACTCGTCAGAGCCATGATCCGAGGAGGCCCGGCAACTATCATTAATTTCTTTCATAAGTTTGAGTATACCTTCTTCTTTAAAAAATTTTTCTATGATCCGGACTCGGGGAGAAGCTGCCGCAGGCCTCGCCATAATTTAAATACCTACCATATTCAATATTCTTTTATGATTGAAGATCGGATCTTCTGTCCCACCTGCGGCTCGGATACGGATCATGCCCTGATAAAAGCGGGACAGGAGAATTTGGTGCGCTGCGAAGAATGCCAGACCGTGCACAGCGTTCAAACCGAGCGGCAGCGCCTGGTCAGCTTGAAGGTGATTGTTAGCTCTGAGCAGCAGTCCCAGCCCTACTTCATCCATATCCCGGCCAAGGAGATTCTCCAGGTGGGAGATGAGCTTTTAGTGGACGATCCTGCCAGGGATGTGGTCATGGCCCAGATCACATCCCTGGAGACGGACCGGAGGGTGGAGAGCGCTCCCGCCGCATCTGTCCGGACGGTCTGGGCCCGTGCCACAGACCAGGTGGCAGTGAAGATCTCCATCTATCGCAGCGGCCGGAGCCGTCCTATCAAGATCAGCGTTCCCGGAGATGAGCTGTTCACTGTGGGCGAGGCCAGGTCGGACAAGGGCTCCCGCTATGAGATTGTGAAGATCAAGCTGCGCGGCGAGGGCTTTGCCGATGCGGCCGAGGCCAAGAATATCCAGAGGATCTGGGGTCGAGAGATTTGAACAAAGAGCAGCTCCTCTCCAGCCTGGAAGAAGTAGCCGATCCGCGAGTCATATCGGCCATGTCCCGTGTGCCAAGAGAGCTTTTTCTTCCCGAGCCGCTGCAGAGCCGGGCTTACGACGACACGCCTCTTCCCATCGGCCGGGGCCAGACCATATCCGCGCCTCATATGGTGGCCATAATGTGCACCATCCTAGACCTGCAGCCGGGCATGAATGTGCTGGAGGTAGGAGGCGGCAGCGGCTACCATGCCGCGGTTATGGCCGAGCTGGTCCGACCGGGAGGGCATGTCTACTCCGTGGAGCGCATAGCCGGGCTGGTTGAGGCGGCCCGACTAAACCTGGCCCGGGCGGGAGCAGAGAATGTGACAGTGATCCAATCCGACGGAAGCCTGGGCCTGCCGGAGCATGCTCCCTACGACCGCATCAGCGTGGCGGCCACCGCTCCCAGCATTCCCGAGCCGCTCAAGCAGCAGCTTAAAACGGGCGGCAGGATGGTCATTCCCGTGGGAGAGGACTACCAGGAGCTGTACCTGGTGACCAGGAAGAACGGCTTCTTTGCGGAGAGGAAGATGGGCGTGATCTTCGTTCCCCTCATAGGAGAAGAAGGCTTCAGAGAGAGGAATTGAGCCGCACCCAGAGGGACGCCTTTCCACTCCCCTTGGCTTTCCTGGCATGCTATCGCCCCCGGCCCAGGCCCCGCATTTTTTCGACGCAGATCTAATATATCCGCGGCAACCATCTCCATTTTGAGATGAAGCCCTTAGCGATCATAATCATGGACGGCTTTGGCATCAGCTCTAAAGAAGAGTATAATGCCGTGGCCAGGGCTAAAAAGCCCAACCTGGAGCGATTCTGGAAGAGCTATCCCACCACCACCCTGGCCGCTTCCGGCCTGGCGGTGGGCCTGCCCCGCGGCCAGATGGGCAACTCCGAGGTGGGCCACCTCAACATCGGCGGAGGCAGGATCGTCTACCAGGATTACACCAGGATCAGCCTGGCGGTGGAGAATGGCTCTCTGGCGGAAAATCCCGTCCTGCTCGAGGCAATGCAAAAGGCAAAAGAGGCAAAGCTGCATCTGATCGGCCTTCTCTCCGATGGCGGGGTGCACAGCCACATCACCCACCTCTATGCCCTCCTGGAGATGGCGGCAAAGATGGGCCTTGAGCAGGTCTATGTTCATGCCATACTGGATGGCAGGGATGTGCCCCCCCGAAGCGCCCTCACCTACATCCTAGAATTGGAGGAGAAGATATCCCGCATCGGCACCGGACGGGTGGCTACAGTCTCCGGCCGCTATTACACCATGGACAGGGACAGGCGCTGGGAGAGGGTGGAGAAGGCCTACCGCTGCCTGACCGATGGCGCTGGCCATACCGCCAGCTCGGCCATTGAGGCAGTGGAGATGGGCTACACTCGAGGGGAGAACGACGAATTTCTCCAGCCCACTTTAGTGGATGGCCGAGGGCTGGTTCAGGATAGCGACAGCATCATCTTCTTCAACTTCCGCCCCGACCGGGCCCGGGAGATCACCAGGGCCTTTGTGGACCGGGAATTCCAGGAATTTGCCATCCGGCCCATGAGGGTTCATTACACCTGCATGACCCAGTACGACGCCACCCTGAATGTGCCCATAGCCTTTCCCGCCCAAAATCTGGAGGATACCCTGGGCCAGGTCATCAGCCGGGCAGGGCTATCGCAGCTGCGCATAGCCGAGACGGAAAAGTATGCCCACGTCACCTACTTCTTCAACGGTGGGCGCGAAACTCCCAATCCCGGCGAGGATCGCTGCCTTATCCCCTCGCCCAAGGTGGCCACTTACGACCTTCAGCCGGAGATGAGCGCTTTCTTGGTCCGAGATGAGGTCCTCTCCCGCCTGGAACGGGAGACATACGACCTGATTGTGATCAATTTCGCCAATCCGGATATGGTGGGGCACACCGGAATATTCGATGCCGCAGTGGCGGCGGTGGAGACCGTGGACGCATGTGTAGGCGCGGTGGTGGACAAGATCCTGGAGAAGGGAGGCGCGGCACTGCTCACCGCCGACCACGGCAATGCGGAGAAGATGAGGGATGAGAAGAGCAGCCAGCCCCACACCGCCCACACCACCAATCCCGTCCCCTTCTCTTTGATAATAGATGGTGGAGCGGCATGTGACGGCAGTAAAAGAATCGAGCTGCGTGAGGACGGAATCCTGGCCGACATCGCTCCCACGGCGCTAAAGCTGCTCTATATCGATCAGCCCCCAGCCATGACCGGAAAGAGCCTCATCAAGTAGACCCATGCGCAAGAGAATAAATCGCTATCGAGAGTATCTGGAGACCAGCCGTGCCCATGAGATAGCCCGCCGTCTCTTCGTCATGAACGCCTTCGATGGGGCTCTGACCATCATGGGCGTGGTCATCGGAGCCCACTTATCCGGTGTCTCCGATCCACATATCATCATCACCGCCGGATTTGCCGGAGCCCTGGCCATGGGAATATCCGGGATCAGCGGGGCCTATCTCGCCGAAAGAGCAGAGAGGAAAAGGGATCTGCGAAAGCTGGAGATGGCCATGCTCCAGAATTTGGACGACACCCATTATGCCCGGGCCACCGAGTTTGCCTCCATCATCGTGGCCGTGGTGGACGGCATCAGCCCGGCCCTGAGCGCTGCCATCCTGGTCATGCCCTATTTCTTCGTCCCCGGGATCGGCATGCAATGGGCATTTTATGCCTCTCTCATCCTGGGGCTGGCAGTACTGTTCACCTTGGGTATCTTTTTGGCGCACATCAGCGATGAGAGGCCGGTAGTATCCGGCATACAGATGATTATCGTGGGCTTAATCACCATCATCATCGTCGGCCTGGTGGCAAAATAGAGGATCTTGAAAATCCCCGGGCAAGGCCAGCCCATGCCTCTGGAGCCGGCTCTATTCCTGGAGGCAATAAAACGAAAGCCTTAAATACGACGATTGACGTATTGAACTTGGCAAAGGTCGACGACCATCTATCCTCCTACTGAAGACTTTTGCCTCCCTCCTTCTTAGTCAATCCACAGCCTGTTTTCCCGTCTCAGACAAAAGAGAGCCAGGGATAGTCATAGGAGCGGTAATATCCGGCAGGGCAACAGTTTCCGCCCGGAGAAAAATTCCCGCACCGGCCCCAGGGAAAGAGGCGTGGATAGTCGCATCTATATGCCCGATCATAATCCAAGACGGAAATATTTTTCCGATAGCTGCATTCCACAGGATATAAGATGCAGTAGTAGGCATCCCTTATATCGGTCTCCTCCAGATAAGCCTTGCAGATGGGCCTTCCCAGGATATCATGTCCCTGGACCTCGAACTGCAGATCTTTGCCCCGGAAATAGGCCAGAGCATCCAGGGGTGCATCCAGGAGGACCTCTACCATAGCCTGCAGACCGTATGTTCCAGGCTGGGTTACATTCACCCACATGATGTTCGGCTCGGAGACCCTCTCCACTCGTCCGGCAAAATCATAGGCAAGAGCGGAGGAAGACAACAGGATAAGTGATAAAAGCAATACTGCCATAAGGGCAGCAGAGGCTGCCGGGGATCCCGGCCATGCCCTCTCCCGCTGACAGGCTGACTCTCTCTTCATGGCCTAATATTATCTATTATGGATATTTAATCCTGCCCCGGGCCCGGGATCATCGCAGCCCGGGCAAGAGCCGCTTCATGACCTCCGCCACAAAAACCACCAGCAAGCCGACTCCCAAGACCATAGCCCAGCTCTCACTGCTAAGGGCCTGTGTCTGGAAGATGCTCTGCATGAATGGGATGTAGACCACCGCCAGAATGGAGACTATGGAGCAGGCGATTCCCATGAGCAGGGTTTTGTTGCCCAGAGGATTGATCCTGAATATGGACTCATCCAGAGACCGGCAGCAATAGGCGTTGTAGACTGTGAAGAATCCCAGCCCCACAAAGGCCATGGTCCGGGCATAGCTCAGATCCTGGCCGGACTGAAGCGCCAGCATATAAAGGCCGAGGGTTCCGGCTACTATGGCCGCGGCAATTCCCAGGGTGTAAGCCATAAGAGCGGGCGAGGGCATGCTCTCCTTCGGGTCGCGCGGCTTTCTCTTCATGGTATTCTTGTGAGCTGGCTCCAGAGCCAATCCGATGGCTGGAAACTCCTCCGCCACCACATTTATCCAGAGGATCTGGGCTGCCAGGAGGGGAATGGGATAGCCCAGAGCCACAGCAATGAATATGGTAGCCAGCTCGGCAAAGCTGACCGAGAGAAGATATGATGTTCCCTTTCGAATATTGTCGTAGATCCTGCGGCCTTCCTTGACCGCCCCCACGATGGTGGCGAAGTTGTCGTCGGCTATGACCATATCCGAGGCCTCCTTGGTCACCTCGGTGCCCGTCTTTCCCATAGCCACGCCTATGTCCGCCGCCTTCAGCGCCGGTGCATCGTTCACCCCATCGCCGGTCATGGCCACGATGTTGCCTCTCTTCTTAAGAGCCTGCACCAGACGAACCTTATGCTCCGCCGTGACCCTGGCATATACCGAGACGGACTCGATCTTCTCCTGCAGCTCTCTCTCATCCATCTTCTCCAGCTCCGCCCCCTCCAGGACCTCGCCATTTCCGATCTCCAGCTCCGCCCCTATGGCCCGTGCCGTGAGGCGATGGTCTCCGGTGATCATGACCGTGCGGATGCCTGCCTCCTTGCTCAGGGATATGGCCTCCATGACCTCCTTTCTGGGGGGGTCCATCATCCCGGCCAGTCCGGAGAAGATATGCTCCGATTCAATTTCGCTGATAAAGAGCGGCTCCTCCTGGCTCATGGGCCGGCTGGAAAAAGCCAGGACCCTCAGAGCCCTGCTGGCCATGTCGTCCGCCTTCTCCATTATAGCCCTCTTGTCCTCCTCGGTGAGCCGTCGCACCGATCCGGAATCGACTATTCGGCTACAGCGGCTGAGAACCGCTTCCGGCGCTCCCTTCATTGAGGCAACTCTGCCCTGGACAGGGATATCATCGACCACAGTCATCCTTCTGCGATCGGAATCAAAAGGAAACTCCACCACCCTGCTGCTGCTCTTTCGGAGCTCTTCCAGCATTCCCGCCTTCTTGGCCGCTACTATCATAGCCCCCTCTGTGGGATCTCCCACTATGCGCCAGCCGCCGTTAGTCTGCTCTATATCGGCGTTATTGCATAAAGCCCCAATCTGCAAGAGCCCCGCCAGATCCTCGGACTTGGGGTCGATTTTCTCTCCTTTTTCCAGGAAAGAACCTGTTGGGGCGTAGCCGGAGCCCTCGACATCGATCTTGCGATGGGTTTGGATCTCCCGGAGGGTCATCTCCCCCGTGGTCAGGGTCCCGGTCTTGTCCGTGCAGATCACCGTGGTCGAGCCCAGTGTCTCCACGGCGGGAAGCCTTCGGATGATGGCATTCTTTCGAGCCATGGCCTGGGTTCCAAAGGCCAGAGCCAGGGTGACGATGAAAGGCAGGGCTTCGGGCACTCCTGCCACCGCCAGGGCTATAGCGGTTATGAGGGAATCCATTAACGGCGAGCCGCGGCTGGCATCGAGGATGAAGACGACTATGGATATGGCGAAGACCAGGATGGCCTGCCTCTTGGCCAGTTGCTCCAGCTTGATCTTTAGAGGGGGCGGTGCCGGGCTGTGCCGGATCATTCCGGAGATCTTTCCCAGCTCCGTGGCCAGGCCGGTAGCAGTGACTATGGCTCTGCAATTGCCGTAGGAGACTATGGTCCCCATGAAGACCATGTTCTTCTTCTCCGCCAAGGCCACATCTTCCGGCAGAAGATCTCCGCCTTTCTTAACCGGCAGGGACTCTCCGGTCAGGGAGGCCTCGATGACCTCGAGAGCCGTCTCCTCCAGTATCCTGCCATCGGCAGGCACCCGATCCCCCGCCTCCAGGTAGATCAGGTCTCCCGGAACCAGCTCTGCGGCGGGGATGGTGCTCATTTTTCCGTCCCTCAAAACATCCGCCTCCGGTGCCACCATCTCCCGGAGAGCCTCCATCGCCCTCTCCGCCTTGTACTCCTGGACGAATCCTATGATAGCTACCAGGACCACTATTCCCAGGATGACGTAGGCATTGGTGCTCTCTCCGGCGATATAGGAGATCAGGGCAGCGAAGACTAGCACCAGTACCATATAGTCCCTGAATTTTCCAAAAAAAATGCGCACAGCAGAGGGTTTAGATGGGCTTTGCAGCTGATTGAGCCCGTATTCATTGAGCCTGGAGGCCGCATCATCGGCGGAGAGCCCTTCCTCTCCCGATTTCAGGCCGGATAAAACCTCCCGGGTGGAGACAGAATGCCATTTCACGTTTAAAGCCTCACTTCTGGAGGAAAGGCAACTACGGCAATTGTAGTTATAGTTATCGCAAATGGTCAATAATAAACGACTTTTCATGGGCGGGCATGGAAATGATCGGGGGATGCTCCTCTATATAGTTCTCTGTCATGAATTGCGCCAATAAATTTATCTTTCCAGGCGGCCAAAGAGAGACCATCGAAAAAACAGTGGTTAGAGTGGTGGTTGGATTGAAGCTTAAGAGAATTATGATAATTCCAGGAATGCTCTTCCTGGCGGTATTGCTCGGTTCAGGCCTCTGCCAGGCCCAGGAAGATGACGGGGCCAAGAGCCTCTCTCAGGCAGCAGAAGAGCTGGGCCTGGGCAACTTTTCGGCAGCTGTTGAAAACGCCGGCCTGACCAGTATCCTGGACAACCAGGGAGTGCTGCTGATGGGAGAGGGCTCCTTTGTCGTCTTTGCTCCCAGCGATGAGGCATTTGCTGCTGCCTCTTCCTCCGGATACGACCTCGAACTCCTGCAGGAGAGACCCTCTGAGCTTAAGGGGCTGCTCTACCGTCATATCGTCTGGAATGCCGGCAGCTTTGAGAACATCTCCGAGATCTCTGAGGCCAGAAGCATTCAAGGTGAGAATATCACCCTGGAGCATGCCCCGGCCTTGATCGTTGACGGAGCAAATGTCACCGCCTCCGTGCAATACGATAGCGGCACCATCTATGTCATAGACCGGTTGCTTGTCCCGGAGAGCGATGGCAGCCTCGGCGCAGCCCAGGCGGCAAAGGATCTGGGAGCGGGAAAATTTGCCGAGGCCCTCACCTCTTCCGGGCTGGAGGAGACACTGAGCGGCCAGGGGCTGATGGGAATCGGAGGGCTGACGTCGGGACCCTACACCATCTTTGCCCCCAGCGATGCCGCCTTTGAGGCGGCCAAAGACACTATGGATGCCATAGGCGAAAAGGAGGGCGGAATGCTCGGCCTCCTATCATATCATGTGGTGGATGCGCCAGGCATCTCCGATATGACCGAGTCCAACTCGGTCAAGACCATGTACGGAGCATCTTTGCCTGTGGACATCAACACCAGCCTGGTGGGAGGAGCGGGCATCCTGGCCTCGCAGAGGTACGACAACGGCATGGTCTATGTCATCGACCAGGTGCTGGTGCCCATTGGTCTGAGCATGCGGTAGCCCTGGCAGCACCTTGGAAGATGCTGATCAAAAACAGATCACCGCCGGAAGGGCAGGAATGGGACTGTGCCACTTTCAACTGCTTCCGGCATGCCACCTTTTTTTTTTTTATCTTTCTTTGGCAAGCCTATCTCCTGAGCGTTTCGCCCTGCCCGACCACCGGGAGAGGCTTTTTCAGCCCATGATGCGGCTCAGGGCCAGAGCTTGCCATAACAGAATCGATAAAGCTAGCGCGGATTCTATGCTTTTAGATGGCTTGCCACGCCCATTCAGCGATGGCAATCGAAAACATCCTCTGCGCTGATCAGCTCTGGCGGCGGGGGGATAATGATCCCGTCCTCTCCGCAGCATTTCAGCCAGCCTTCACGCTCCCGGATCAGGGAATAGCTGCTGTTAAAAGCTAAATTCTTGCTGATATTGAATGTGCCGATATAGTCTTCATCTATCAGAATGTCCGGGTCTCTCCAGGCGCTATTGCGGGGGTCGAGGCTGCTTGCCCCTGCCCTGCCCTTTCCACCCTCTCCCACCAGCACACCGATATTCACCTTGCCATCGGTCACAACCTCATTTATACTCATCTGAGTTGTGGTGAATCCGGTCCTTCCAAGAGGGCTTCTGCTGCCGGATGACTGCACCAGATATTCTGCCTCCCTGGATACCTCTCTGGCAGTTCCGACCTCGTGGCTCATGGATGTGGCGGAGTCGGCATTGTAGATCTCGGTCCGGCTGCCAGTGCCCGGGCCCATGAGGATGGGGTTAGTGGAGTAATATCCTCCGCCCGGGGTCAGGTTGTGGGGAGAGCTGATCAGCTCATCCCGGCCTGCAAAAGCGATTGAATCGTGACTGGAGTTGTTGGCCTGGAATTCGGCACGGCCTATGCTGGCCATGAATTCCGCTGAGGCGGCATCCAGTGTGGCTCCGGACAAACCCGCCAGAGCCGAGAAAAGCATAGCTGCGACTATCAGCAACTCTATTCTCATGGCTTGGCAAATTCTCTTCTCAGCCATTGCTGTCTTTTCTCTCTGGCCGGACATATATTTGAATCGGTTGCAGCCCAAGGATGCAGACCTCGCCAGAGCCTTATCTCAGATCAGTTCATCGATATGCTTCATAAGGGAGGCCTCGGTCAGGTCGCTGATAGACTCGTGCTCAACCGGGATTCCAGCCTCCTGGGCGGCGGCTACCAGATTTGTCCCCCCCACCAGGGCGATGCCCACGTGGTCCCTCTCCACGGAGACCCCCAGCACATCCATATTGGGATCGCCGAGCTCCAGTATGCCGGCAAAATCAACTGCAGAAAGCTCTTCCAGCAGCTCTTCAATCCCGTCCCTGGCTGGAAATGGGGCCTCCTGGAGGTTGCCCAGAATCCTCCCGTTGCCGGTGCGCATCATCCCGGCGATGTCGGTCATCCCCTGGGCGGTGAGCAAATCTATGGGATCGACGGTTGTGGCCCAGTACATGAGCATATCTGTAAACCGGGTGGGCTTTCGTCCCACCACCTCTATCAATCCGCCCCCTTTGGGGCGCACGGGAATGCCGTTTTTCAGCATCACGCCGCTGATGGTCAGGCTACAGGCGGTCTTTAATTTGATCTGCCTCTCCTCTTCCTCCATCCTGATCAGGGGCGATACAGCGAGGCCAGCGGATATAGCATCGAAGAAGACGGCCAGCGTCTCTTGCAGGTGTTTCTTATCCACTTTGGTGGTATTGGTAATGATCCTTCCTCTCATCTGGCCGGGATCAAAGCTCACCTGATGCATGAGATTCTCGATCCGGGAGAGGGCAAAGACCAGAGGCAGGTCTCTCTTCACGGCATATAATCTGTCTATGGATTTATTAGCCTTTCACTTGATCCGGGCGATATGTCTGTCGTCATGCAAAATGCAGCCCGTTCTCGGATGGAGGGAAGCAGTCTTGGCTAGCCCTATGGCAATCCGCTGCCACCCATGCCTATGGGAATCTGGCTGATATCTCCCACTCCGGTCAGGATCCTGTCTCTATCCTCTCGCACATCATGGAATCTCGACTTTGCCGGCTCCGGAGCAGGAGAAGTTGAAGCTGCTGCCGAGGCGCTCTCGCCGGTCACAGAGGCACTTGTGTCTTGAGTTAAGGACGCGGCTGTGAGGCGGGAGGGCTTTATTGCCGCCGGAGAATAGCTGCTGATGTCCGGATTGATCCAGATGGCCTGAAACTCTCCTCTTCGAGTGATATTGGCATCGCATACCTGGAAGATCTCTCCGGAGATGGATTCCGATGATGGATCATATATTCCCATGAGGCGGCTGGAGCAGAGCACATCCCCCTTCTGCGCAGAGAGCACCAGGATGATCTCATCCCCCTCTGCCCTGCCTATCGCCAGGCCGTTCCAGGCCTCGCCGCTGTCCGGCTCGAACTTGGCCTGGCCATAGAGATCGCCATTTTCCTGACGGAGGGCCATTATCACCGGGCCATCTTCCTCAATTCCGGTTAAAGACCAGATGTAACTGAGGTCGATGCCATCCGGCCCGGAGCTATTGATGTCAGCTGGCTCTGCCTCCGGTACAGCATCGTTAATTGATTCATTTTCCATCTGCCCCTGACAATTGCCTGCCGAAAGGATGATCATGAGCAGCAGGCCTATGATATTGAGTTTCTTCGTCATCATGGTGCCTCCACCTCTTTTGGTGAAAATGCGATTTCCTTCAGCTTTATTCCCTTCTGCTTATATTCGTCATTTGGCTATAAAAGCTCTGGGTGCATCTCGTTGGATGCAATCAGATCGCCATCTGTGAGCCTGGATTAGTATCCGAAAGACTCCCTATGGAAGGAAGAACGAAAAAAAGATAGGGCGTGATAATTGCCGCTTAATTAGTTAAGGCCGCTTCCGCCCATGCCCGGCGGGATGCCGCTCAGATCTCCGCCCGGTCCGATCTTGTCTTTGTAGGTACGAACGTCAACGAACCTCGATTTAGTCTCCTGGGCAGGGCTGGCTGCCTCGGTGGAGGATGTGGTATTGACTGCAGCAGGTGCTACGGTCTCCTTAACCTCCTCTTCAATTACAGCGGGTGCGTAGCTGGATGTGCCCGGGCTGATCCACATAGCGCTGAACTGGCCGCTGCCTACCTTCTGGCCGCCGCTGGTCTGGGTGAAGTTTCCATTTATGGTGTCATTGGAGTATATGCCGGTCATCTTGGTGGTGACCATCTTATCTTCCTTCTGAGCGGTCATGCTTAGCTCCACCTTGTCTCCATCCACCGAGCCCAAGCCCTCGGCATTCCAGGCCTTTTCGCCCTCGGGCTCATATTTCGCCCTGATGAAGAGATCGGAGCCTTCCTGATCTATGGCCATGCTGATGGGCCCGACCTCGATTCCAGAAACGGACCAGATGTAATTGAGGTTCAGGGCGGAAGATGTCGATTGGTTGCTCTCATTGGCCACGCTCTCATTGGCTACATCGATGAGTGAGCTTGTATTGCTGCTCTCCTGGGCCCATGACGGGCCGGCTAGCAGGAACACGAGCATCAGAGGGAGAATTATACATTTCTTATTCAATAATATGCCTCCGGTTTAACTAGACTGTTTGGCGATAGGCTTTTCGTCATTTGCCTACAATCCACCCCAACTCATCTTCTCCTTAATAAGCTTTTCATATGATATGAGCGGAAGGGCGGTCCTATTTTC
>JAGOLL010000028.1 GCA_017994055.1 Methanothrix sp. | reverse complement strand
CAACGCGGCCTGTAGTCCCTTTCTTGCACCGGCATTCACCGCAGAAATAAAATTCCAAGCTCGTGCCAGCCCTCTAAAGGGACGGCATTTCAATGGTGCTCTGACTTATAAATCTTTCCTGAATTAATATGTCCATCTTCAGGGTAAGGAATGCCTCTCCAGTAAGCTTTAAGTCGAAGTCGTACATTAACAATGCTGAGGTGCTTCATTTGACCGACAAGATCTATGTGGTTGGGCACAAGAGCCCTGATACCGACTCCGTAACATCTGCAATAACCTATGCCAATCTCAAGAATGCTCTGGGCATGAAGGAGGCTGTGCCTGCTGCGGCGGGAGAGCTCAATGGGGAGACCAAGTTTTTGCTGGACTACTTCAAGGTCCCCTATCCTGAGAAGCTCACCGATGCCACAGACAAGCAGGTCATACTGGTAGATCACAATGAGATGGCCCAGGCGGTGGACAATCTCAATCCAGAGAACATAGTGGAGATCGTGGACCACCACAAGATCGGCGGCATAGCCACTGGGAAACCCATATTCTTCCTCAATGAACCTGTGGGCGCTACCGGCGGCATCATCGCGAACCTTTATGAGAAGAATGGCATTGCCATCAGCCGGGAGATGGCCGGGCTGATGATGTCTGCCATCCTCTCCGATACTGTGCTCTTCAAGTCCCCCACCTGCACTCCTCGCGACAAGGCATCGGTGGAGAAGCTGGCCAAGATCGCTGCAGTGGACCCCATGTCCTTCGGAATGGAGCTCTTAAAGGCCAAGAGCAACATGTCCGCCAAGTCAGCCAAGGAGATCCTCATGGGCGACTTCAAGAAGTTCGACTTCTCCGGAACCAAGGCCGGCGTGGGCCAGGTGGAGGTCATGGACCTGGCAGACCTGGCACCAAAGAGGGCGGCAATTCTCGATGAGATGAACAAGATGAAGGAGGCGGAGAAGCTGGACATGGTCGTGCTCATGCTCACCGATGTGATGAAGGAAGCCAGCGATCTCTTGTTCGTGGGAAATGACGCTGCTGCGGCGGGATTTGAGAAGGCCTTCGGCGGAAAGCTGGCCAATTCCTCCATCTACAAGGAGAAGTGCCTCTCCCGCAAAAAGCAGGTAGTACCGCCCCTGGAAGGCGCTTTCAAGAAGTGATTTTTAAGGCTAATCAGGAAGACCTTAAGATCCCTAAAATTTTTCTTTCGCGAATTACTTCTGCACGTTTTGTCCGGTCTTCTAACTTTTATCTGACTTTATTTTCGATTTCGTATTCCAGAAAACTTGAACGGCTCTTCGCTATTCCGATGGAAAACTTATAAAGCAAATTGGTTTTTCATACTACATGCATGATACATCGTATTATAATGGTTTAACCTCAGATATCGATTCTCAATTTCTGTGCAGAGCCTCGCAAAGAGTCAAGCTTATGGAGCGATTGGTATTGATCCTCTCATTGGAGGTGGCTATCCTGACAATTTGACGATAACTCTGATCATGCCTAAGATTTAAGGCCATCCACAGAAAATGGTGGGGAGCCACTTAAGCTTTATATTGATGCACTACTAATCCCTTTATTGGTTTCACGTTATTCAAATCGGGAGGATGTGTATATGAACTTGTTTAATAATATGTACATATATATTGTTGTTTTAGTTTTAGCTATCTTATGTTGCAGCGCAGATGGCAAGGATCAACAGATCTACAGAAAAGCTTTACCTGATGTCATTGTAATGGGTGAAGGCTGCAAAATTGACCTAGGCGAATTATATGATGGGGAGAGATATGAAATAACTGCTAAACCGCAACCAAAGGGCATAGATTATCTTTCAGTCTCTGGAGTCTATTGTAAAATATATAAATATTCTAAAGAGCTAGATAAACTTGATCAAGTTAAAGAAGAATCGCATTATCTAACCTTCACCGGCCCATTTAGGATAAATGATGTCTCAGCCGATTCATTTCAGCCAGGACATTACTATCTACTGCTAACCACGATAAAAGAAGATAAGCTGTGCTTTGGGATTGGTGCTATAAAAGGGATAGGGTCTTTAATAGAGTTTTGTCCTGCCGATGTTCCCCATGCATCTCTTGAATGGGAAGTACAAAATGCCAAATTAATAAATAAAGAAACTGCAAAAGAATGGAATAAAAAAGCAGAACGTCTTTTCGAACAACGCGAGTTTGAAAAAGCTGCCAGCGACTTGGAATACGCCCTCGAAATTGATCCGCAGTATGCAGAAGCCTGGAACAATAGAGGGAATATTCTAACTGCATTAGGTACGGATAATTTGGATGACGCTATTATATCATATAAAAGAGCCACTGAAATTGATCCGGATTTCGCAGAAGCGTGGTACAATTATGGGAATTCTCTTTCTCAACAGGGAAGATATAAAGAAGCTATATCAGCATGCGACAAGGCAATGGCATTGAATCCTCAATATAAGGATGTATATAAAAAAAATATTTCAGAGATATTTTATAGGTATGGTAGTTCACTGGTTGATCAAGGAAAGATAATTGAGTCTGTTGAGATTTTTAATCGAAGTATTGAGATCGATTACGAGATTGGAATTAAGAATAAGAAACTGATTGGTGAAACATTATATGAAAAAGGAAATATTTTATTCAATCGAGGAGAGTATTTTGAGGCTACAGTGGTTATGGACAATGCGATTAGAATAGATCCTGAGATCAAGGATCTGCATAATACAACAATTTCGCAAGTCTGGTATAAATTGTCGGAAGTTCTATTTAATGAAGGAAGATATACATTGGCATGTGATGCTGCAACAAAGGCCGTAGAGCTTGATCCTCAATTGCTGGAATTGCATAAAAAGGACATTTCAAACTACTACTTGAAGTGGGGAGAAGATCTCCTTGAAAAAGGCCATTATGAGGACTCCGAAATTGTCTACAATTATGCTTTTGAGCTGAATCCTGACAAAGAGATACGAAATAAGACTGCGGAGTCTTGGAGCGATAAGGCGTTGATTCTTCATCAAGATGGTCATTGCTACAATGCTACGATTGTGTACGATATGGCTATCGCGATTGAGCCGGAATTAAATAGCAAAATTGAGGGTGATATAGTCAGTGCTTGGTTTGATTGGGGGAAACAACTCGAGAAAAACGAGAGATGGCTGGAGGCAAAAAGTGCTTTTGAAAGGGTACTTGCAGCCAAACCAGAGGACGTCTCAGTACAAAACGAGATAAATATTTGCGACGCCCATATTGCGTTAGGAACGCCATGATGAACATAAATGCATCTAACTCATGCTTTCTATCTGCTCGGATGCACCTTCTCCCCAGCCATCCTCACCAAAGGCTTGGATAGATGCCTTCTGGCACAGGGCGGGACCTCATAGTATCCCGGCTCCAGGGAGCAAGGTGAGATCTGACTCACTTGTCCCTCTTCCCGGGTCTTACAACGCCGGCAGCGGTATCCCTGGCCTCGGCCAGCGGACTCCATCCTTTTGCCGCACTGGGGACAGAGCGGTGCAGAGATGCTTTTTCTCTCGGATAGGCAGATGATATTGATCTTCTCCAGATTGAGGGCTCCATCCCGCACCGATCCGAATACCTCTATCTCGTCGCCTGGTGCAAGCTGCTTGATGGCAGAGCGGAAGTTCTTGGTGGGCTCAAAGGCGGAGCATTCGATTCTCTCTCTGCCTTCCTCCAAAGGAAAGAAGAGATGGCCTCCTGCGATTGGCCGGGCCGGTTCCGCCACCCTTCCCCGCAACCGATAGCTCTGGCTGTCCTGAACCCTCCCGATGGAGCTTTCCAGGATGTGGGCGTCGGTCCCCTGGTTGGTTTGAAATAGGACACTTCTCTCCACAGGCTCGGACTCTATGCATTGAAATGCCTCTAAGATTGCTTGCGGATCAGAGCCCCTGATTCCGAATAAGACCGGATCGGCTGAGTGGGGAGCAAATACGATGCGATCGTTGTGATGGTCCACAGTATCCCAGGTGCGGGGATAGGTCAGGGCATCAGCTTTCCAGACCGAGGCCCTATCTATCTGGCGCGGCGTTCCCCAGCGCCGCCTCTCCCGGTAGGCGATCAGCTCATAGGTGAAATCGGGCAGATTGGCACCCACCGATGCCAAAGCTCCTATCAGCCCCCGCCCCTTCTTGAAGCCCCGGTACCAGATACCCTCCCGGTCCAAAAGCCTTCTGGCCTCATCTATCTCCAGGATCTCGGTGACCGCCCGGCGGTAGAAGGCGGTCATCTTCTCCGTCACCTCATCGGCTATGACCAGGCCGGGATTGGTGTTAGCCCCCGAGAAGTCAGATAGCTCCAGAAGGGTTTTCAGAGCCGTGTCCTTGACCTCATCGGCTCTCTCGCTTTCTATCTGGAAGGCCAGGGCGGCATTGCCCCGGGTTTTGTATCTGGCGCAGGGGTTGAGACGGATCAGCCTGGGCCGGCCCACCATCTCTCCCAGCGGCCGCAGCCTCTCCATGAGCACTGCGGCGAGGTAGGTGGTGCACAGCCCTTTTTCAGAATCGGTATCATCAATTCCAATGAACATGGTCAACCTTAAATAGCGGTCAAACCGAGATATATAATGATGGATAAAGAACTTCTCGCCGAGCAGGTGGAGGAGGTTCTAAGGCAGGCCGGATTCACCACATCGGATCGCTGCTATCTCCGTCCCAGGAGCTTTGACCTTGCCGCCCGAAAGGGAGATCTTTTCCTGCTGCTCAAGGTATTGACCAATATCGACGGCCTTAATGAGCCGACGGCTACCGAGGTGCGCCGCCTGGCCATGCACCTCTTTGCCAGCCCCATCCTGGTGGGGGAGAAGAGCCGGGATCAGTACCTGGAGCGGGGAGCGGTGTATTTCCGGTATGGCATCCCCACCCTCAGCCTGAACACCCTTGCCGACTGTCTCTTAGACGATGCTCTGCCCCTGGTTTATGCTGCACACGGTGGGCTTTATGTGCGCATCAATGGGGCCAGGATGAGGGAGATGCGCCTGGAGAGGGGCATATCCCTGGGCGCCCTGGCCTCGGAGATCGGCGTCTCCCGTCGCACCATCAGCAAATATGAGGTGGAGGATATGGATACCTCGGTGGATGTGGCCCTCAAGCTGGAGGAGATCTTCAGAGCGGAGCTGATCCAGCCCGTAGATCCATTCCATGTCGGCCCATCGGTTGAGGAGAAGGGGCCGGTGACAGACGATATCCTGCGGCTGCTACTGGATATAGGCTTTGAGGTGGTTCCGACAGCCCAGGCCCCTTTCAATGCCATAACCCGAAACCGGGATCTTGTGGTCCTGACCGGAGTGAGCAAATTCTCATCCAGCATGCTCAAGAGAGCCCGGCTCATGAGCAGCCTCTCCGCTGTGGCCAGGGCCAAGTCCGTGGTCATTGTGGATGGTGAGACCAAGATCGAGTGCATCGAGGAGACGGCATTGATCGAGAAGCGGGAGCTGGAGGAGATCGATGCCACCCGGGAGTTCGAGGATCTGGTGGCGGAGAAGCAGAACCGATGAAGGGCGAGGGAGCCCTCCACCGGCTTTAAGCTCTTTTCAATTTCGCCTCATTTAAAGCGATAGCGGATAGATTCATCTTCCATCCTTGCTCAACATCATCCGGGAAGTGAAATGAAATCGATAATGGACCGGATCAGAGAGTCCGGAAGGGTATTCGTCTTCGGCATAGCCGGTGACAGCGGCTCGGGCAAGACCACCATCTCCCGGGGCATAAAGAGGATATTGGGTGAGGATATGGTCTGCTCCTTCTCCATGGACGACTACCACAGCCTGGACCGCAGGCAGAGAAAGGAGAAGAATATCACTCCTCTGCATCCCCAGGCCAATCATCTGGATCTTCTGGCCGACCACCTGGAGGCCTTGCGTCAGGGCAGGGAGATCGACAAGCCGGTCTACGATCACCGCATCGGCGAGATGGCCGGCACAGTCCCCTTCGGACCGGCTCCGGTGGTGATAGTGGAGGGGCTGCATCCTTTTTTCACCGAACCGCTGCGCCGGGCCATAGACTTCAAGATCTTTGTGGATCCCTCCCGCTCAGTGAAGAGGCTGTGGAAGGTGCGCCGGGATGTGGGCGATCGGGGATATGAGCCTGAGCAGGTCATGGCCGAGATACTGCGGCGCGAGCCCGACTACAAGCTTTTTGTGGATTTCCAGAAGATCTATGCCCAGATGGTGGTCAAGATCCAGGATACTCGATTTCATCCCTCTCTGCCGCTGGCGGGATCAAGGCCTGACTGGTACTCAGTGCGGCTGATTCAGGAGGTTATGGAGCAGCCGGTGTCAAAGGTGGATCTGAACATAGACCTGTCCAAGATCCTGAGAAATTCGGAGCATGAATTCTCCATAGAGTTTCAGAGGGACGATTATTACGGGAAAAAGGTGGGCATAATGACTGTGGATGGAGAGATCCATCAATCCATGATCGCCCATCTGGAGAGCAGGCTGTGCAACTCGCTTGGAACCTGCGCCGAGATAAGCGACAGGCAGGATGAGTATGTCAATGCCATCGGCCTGGCCCAGCTGATCCTGACCTGGAACTGCATCGAGAAGCTGGAGCATCTTCTGGGTACAGATCCGGCCGGCTCCTGAATCTTTTGTGCTTCACCAGTGCTCCCGTGCCGCTATGTCCTCCAGGCTCTTCCTGGGGCGGGGCGCGGGCATATCCGCCGGGTAGCCCAGAGGCAGCAGTGCCACAACCCTGACCTCCGGCGGCACTGCCAGTATCTGCTTGACCCTGTCCTCGTAGAAGGCTCCGATCCAGCAGCTTCCCAGGCCCAGGGAAGCTGCGGCTAGGGTCATGTGATCCAGGGCTATGGCCACATCAATGGCATAAGCCGGCTGGCCGCAGGTCATGACCAGGTCCGACGTTCCGCAGGCGGCTATGACCAGTGGTGCCTGGGCCACAAATTGCTGGTCTCTTGCAGCTTCGGCCAGCCTCTGCCGGGTAGCCGGGTCACTAACCACTATGAAGCGCCAGTCCTGCATATTCCTGGCTGATGGGGCCAGCCTCCCGGCTTCAAGTACGGCCAGAAGCTTCTCCTCCTCCACCGGGCGGTCCAGATAGTTTCTTATGCTCCGGCGGGCCCGGATGGCCTGCATCAGCTCCATGGTCTATCAGCCCCTCTTCTTCATCTCCCTCTCGATCTCCTGGCCCGCCTCGGTCAAACACCAGATATCGTCATTGACGAAGGCCAGCCCTCTCTCGGCCAGCTCGGCCAGGATCTTCCTGACCGATGGAGCGGGGATGCGCTCGAACTTGGCCACCTTCTCTGCGGTCAGCTTGCCCTTGGAGCCCAGGACCTGGACCACCCTCTCACGATGCTTGTTTCCCATGACAAATCCCATGTTGCCAGCTAAATCCTCTGCCATAATCATTACCTCTTTCTGCGTTAGGTTTATTAGCTGTCTACCTCAATGTTAAAAGTGGCGGGCAGTCCGGGTGGTTAGGCGTCACCTGTGACCCGAAATCGTCTTAAGCGGGGGGCGAAGCTGGCGGAAGACTTGGGGCGCTGTGTGCTCAGTCCAGTTGCCGACGATGATTCTCCGTCCTGTAGGGATTGCACCGGCCCACGGGCCTTCCTGAAGGAAGGCCTGTGTGCCATAATTGCGGGAACCGGTTCAGGCCCGGAAGGGAGCAGACCCACCGCGGGTAACAGTCGCTTGCAGGTTTAAGGGGAGGAGAAGGCATCGGGATTAACTGGCATGCAAGCTCTATGGCAACCGCCGGCGGGCCTGCCATTTAACTCGCCCTCTTTTGATCTACAAGGATTGAGAATCGATTCCTGGTTAGATTAATTCAATTTTACCGGTGGCTAGGTTATCATAGAGTGGGATTAATCTCGATGTAATTTTTATGCAAGTCAAATCCTTATAAGCCTCGCGCGATTGATAGCAGTACATAGTTATAGGGATGATTGCATGATTAGCTTAAATCCATAAGATTTATCTTAAGGCAATGAGCATCTTGACTTCTATTATAAGGATTCAAGAATCATTCTACCATAACCGCATCGCATCCTATAATCTCAAGAATTAGACTGCATAGATAATCTCTCTAAAGCCTTTGAAGAATCAAAGACTTTAAGTACGTGTTAATAAAACTAGATAATTAGTTGGAGGGATAGATCCGTAATGTGTGATCAAAGGAAGATAGAATTCCTAGCATTAGCTATTCTCTATCTACTATGCAATATCTCATTGGGCGAGAAATGCATCAAATACGAATTTGAAAATGATTCAGAATTTATGTATTTTAAAGGAGATTTTCAGCCTGCTGATGAAAATAGCTACAGTGGTAATAATTCCCTCAAGATTCAAGATCCAAGACTAAACTCTCCAAAAAAAGGTTTGGCAGCTTTAACTCTTGATGGTAATTCATGGGTACTAACTTTCCGATGGCAAAAGACGGGTATTTTGGCACAGACCTCCGTTTTGGAATTTTATATTGATGATAAATATGAGAAGTCTTGTAATAATATTAATGATTGGGGTTCAAAACCCGAAAAGATAATAATTTATAATGATGGAAATAAATCGCATACGCTTCAATGGATCCTAAGTTCTAGTGGATCAATGAGATATCAAGGAAAAGAGCCATCGTCAATTGCATTCATAGATGATTTAGAATTCTGTGAGCTGCAATCTGCAAATGACGCCTCACTTGGAGAAAGTTCTACAAGCCAAAATAGTACGCCCGATAATAATAGTAAAAAAATCATTAATTCAAATGAAATAACAAATATTATTTCTCAATCTAATAATAATAGTAATAATATTTCACATGCCCCCCCGATTGGGTCTTCGAATTATGAGGAAGCAGACCAAAGAGCATTAGAAGTTATAGTGATACCAACTCCAGAAAGCAATAACAATTACGATAGATTCTCAAAGATCCAGAATGCTATCGACAAGGTCCGCGAAGGAGGCATTGTTAGAGTAACTAATGGAGAATATTATGAAAACCTTGTCGTAAATAAGAGCATCAAGTTAATTGGCATAGATAAAAATAGAACAATTATAAAGCCAGGAAATAAATCTCAAAACGGTATCTCTTTAGAAGCCGATAATATTACAATAAGCGGATTCACAATTGATGGGTGGGATAAAGGAATTAAATTAAAATCGGTATCCGGATCGATTATCGACAATAATATAATCGTTAATAATTCTCAAGGAATACTTGTCTCTTCTTGCTCGGAGGGTCAAACTAGAATTCTGAATAATTCAATATTTGATAATATTCAAGAGGGCATACGGCTGTATAAATCATCGAAGGTTTATGTTAACCTTAATAATATTAATAATTACATAAGAGGCAAGTTCGGAATAGTCTTAGGTAATGCGAGAAGCTGCAATATAACTAATAACAATATTAGCAGTTTTTGTGGGATAGAAGTTGTTGATAGCTATTTAAATAATATTTCCAATAATGAGTTTTTCTCTACAAAAAATTGCAAAATACATCTTGAAGATAGCGAAAGAAATTCAATAGATTTAAATTGCACTTACGCAATATGCATAAATAATGGAGAAAGTTGCAGCTGCTGTAATTAGCAAAGAAGGCAAAGGAATAAGTCATTAAATAGTGATGTTATATGCACATTGGCATTTTATTATTAGATAAATATTCCATGCTTAAAAAAATCCTAGTAGTTCTTTTCTTAGCCTTTAATCTCTATGGAACGAGCATAGCAGCAGATGATATCGGCGAATCAACTCCCATAGGTTCCAATATCGGAGAGACTGATCAGGTAAGCTCAATAAGTGATTCGAGTGGGGGGAGATCTCCTGCAAATTACATATTGACAGCAACCGCAGATCCAAATATAACTCTAAGAAATACTACCGTAGTCCTTAACCTAACCTTAAAGAATACAGAGAAATCAAAAGCATTAAAAATCCAATCTATCTCATTTGATATTTCGCCGAAATTTAAACTTAACCTTTTGACTCAAGAGAATAATCTTAATGATGATTTTTTTGAGCATTCTGGTCGAAAGGTAACCATATATCCATTTGAAATCAATAAAAGTGAGACAAAATCTTTTTACTTAGAGGTATTCATCCCTAGAGATGTCGACGCTATTGATAGTGAATTGGTATCAAATCTAAAATTGTCAATAAAGAATCATCGACGCAATCCTTCAAATGAACATAATTATGCCTATATTAAAATTCAAAATAATAAGCCCAAAATAGACTCAGCCAATGTGGATGTTCCTGTTCACCATATTAAATCCAATTATAATACGTTATTGTATATTGGAGATAACAATAATTCAATTGATCTCGGATGTAATATTTCGGCTCATGATGTTGATGACGGCAATAAATTAAATATGTTCGGAATTGTGCGAGATCAAAATGACATAGACATTCAAGAGGATAATCTTGAATCACCCAATATATTAAGGTTAAATATAAAAAATTTAAGTCAGGGCAGAAAATATTCGGTTTGGATCAAAGTTAAGGATAAAAATAATGCTACATATGAAGAGAAGGCAAATATAACTTGCGGGGGCAAATCGTATGATAATATCATGGTCCCAGATGAGCATTTCAATGAAGGGGCAGCTTTAGTCTTTTCTACACTTTTGTCTATAATTGTTGGAATAATAACTTATGTTCTTTTTGTTTCAACCAAATATCACAAATATTGTCGTTATTTCGGTCTGTTATTTTCACTTTTTATTATCGGATCATATATTAAATTTTTTAATTCAGATCCAATATGTATTTATAACGACTTATTGTATTTTAATTCTGTGCCGATTCTTGAAATGACCATATATATAATAACATTATCCATAATAGTATATTTTGTTGAAGTGATCTCCTCATTGGATCTTGAAGATATCCCCCATCACTCGATGTTTATAATAATTCTTGTTATGTTAATTATTTTGGCGATATTTATGCATCTGCTTCCTAGAATTCCAAATTTATCTGACAATATTTCACTTTATTTTAGTACATTATCGACAATATATGGAACTATATTTACATTAATAGTTGCATTATCAGGTCAATTTCCAAGGAATATAATTACTTTTGACAAGTATAATCTTAATGGAGATTTTTTCTCATATCACAGAAAATTACGCTATTTTGTTGCTATGTACGGCACCGCATTGGGACTTTCTCTTCTCGGATTAATTTCAGGCACAAATTTAAATTTAAATATTTTGATTACCGGATCGGATGAGGAATTAAGAGCTACTATCATATCAATTGCTTTATTTGAGATTACTTTTTTATTGATCGTACCAATTATAATGAGTTTGTATAACTTGCTCAAAGTTATGTCATTTAGAGGGAAGATTATCATAAGGAGCGAACCACCAGGTGCTCGTATATTCTTGAGCAAGAGGATTAATTTGGAAAATGCACGCGCAAATAAAAATGAGGATCCGCTTAAAGATCTCAACCTATTTACTCCTTGTACGTTATTATTGCCAAGAGGAACATATAAATTGTTATTAAAAGATAAAGAGCATAGGATCTACCCTGAAGTTGATGTCACGATTATGAATGGGCAGGAGAATGAATTGATTTTTAGGAAGCCAGTCACCTTTATTTATGAAAATATGGTTCCTAAGTGAGCAAGCAAAGGCCAAGCATCTAGACCAGCCCATCCTAGCTGCTTGCATTAACTCATGAGTAGCCTGGCAATCTAAAAGCTCTTTCAAGATTACCAAAGCCGTAATCTGTGCACATGTGTCTTCGGTTAAGAGCTGGATCGTTCTGCTACGGCTAAAATTTTACGATTTATGGTTCTGTCAATTTGCCTGCTAAGATATCACTGAGATCGAATTTAGACTATAGAAAAGAATGTTTTTCTACAATCAGTATTAAAATAAAATTTTCTATTAGATAATTATCTCTTAACCGAAGATACATGAATTTGTGCCAGGAATCCCGCGATGATTTCCGGCTGACCGGGCGCGCAGCCCGATGCATGCCTCTCTTTCAGGGCCGGCTGCGCGCGTTTCAATAGAGCAGTTCAATAAACCTCGCCGAAGACCTCAAAGTATGCCTGCTCGTGCTTGCATGCCGGGCACTCGTCAGGAGCTTCATCTCCCTCATGCATATATCCGCAGTTGCGGCATCTCCAGACCACCTTTCCTTTTCTCTTGAATACAGCGCCATCATCGATGTTCTTCTTCAGGGTGAGAAATCTCTTTTCGTGCCCCATCTCCGCTTTGGCGATATTGAGGAATGTCTCAGCAATCTCAGAAAAGCCCTCCTTCTTGGCCACCTCTGCGAAGGAAGGATACATCTCTACATATTCATGCCTCTCGCCATTTGCCGATTCCTGCAAATTGGCCTCCGTGCTGGCGATGACTCCCGCCGGGAAGGATGCCGATACAGCAGCCTCTCCGCCCTCCAGAAGCTTGAAGAGGACCTTTGCATGCTCTTTTTCATTGTCGGCAGTATCCAGGAATATGGCTGCTATCTGTTCATACCCCTGCTTTTTCGCCTGAGAGGCAAAGTAAGAGTATCTATTTCTGGCCTGCGACTCGCCGGCAAAAGCCGTCAGAAGATTCTTTTCCGTCTCGGTTCCCTTTAGGCTCTTCATTCATTCATCTCCTGAAATAAGCAAAGGGTTTGCAGATGCCCTCTATTAAATCTTCCCGTAGCCACGGGTACAAGGAGGATGTAAATGGGTACAGAAAAGTATAATTTCGAAAAAAATGAGATGGCGGGAGCGGGCACACCATCTCTATCGCCCGCCTTGCGGGCCAAAAAACTATCCGATCGGTTTGAAATCTCCTATCTTCTTCCAACCACCACCATTCGGTTCGTGGGCAGAGCATTGAGGAGCTGATAGTCCTGGCCCATTGCGCTGTCGTAGGCATTTGGCGGGGCGTGCCTTCCGTCCCGAACAAAGACATAGATCCGGTAAATACCTCCATCAACCGGAGCGCTGGTCCAGGTCCACTGATTTCTGGCCGACCAGTCCTGTGCCACTCTCCAGGCATTTCCGGTTGCCGGTCCCCTTAACCAGAACTGATAGAGTAGGGGGTCCTTATCGGCATCTATGGCTGAGGCGGACCACCTTATGACTCCGCCCGCATTCTGCGGGCTCTTTCTGTCCGGTATGAGGGCAACGAGCTGGGGCGGAGCATTGGGGGCCAGCTTATAGTTGGCCCCGATTGCACTGTCAAAGCTGGTTTCAGGCTTATGCCTTCCATCTCGGACATAGACGTACACGGCATAGTCTCCCCCGTCATACCCGGAGCTGGTCCAGGTCCACTGGCTGCTGGGCGACCAGTCCTGCACCACCTTCCAGGCGTCTCCCGTTGCTGGTCCCTTCAGCCAGAACCTGTAGAGTATGGGATCCTTATTGGCGTCGGTAGCTTTTGCCGTCCAGGTCAGAGCCGTTCCAGCACTCTGGGGGTTTTTCTTGTCCGGTGTCAATGCCGTCACCTTGGGCGGCTGGTTGGGCGAGAGGCTGAAAGCCCCTCCCAGAGCGCTATCGTATGCCGTATCCGGATTGTGCTTTCCGTCTCTGGCATATACATAGACGCTGTATGCCCCACCGTCATAGCCGGCGCTGGTCCAGATCCACTGGTTCTTGATCGACCAGTCCTGTACCACCTTCCAGGCGTTTCCTGTAGCCGGTCCCTTCAGCCAGAACTTGTAGTAGACGGCTTCTCGGTCCGGATCTGAGGCCAGAGCGGTCCAACTGACCGGCGTTCCAGCACTCTGGGGGCTGGACCTGTTCGGCTTGAGGGATATCAGAGCAGGAGGCTGGTTGGGCCGCAGCACGGTAAAGAGGGCCCCGGCATCATCATCCCATCCCATAGGGCTGGTATGCAGGCCGTCCATCACTTGAACCTGAATATGGCTGACCCCAGCATCGGCTGGTGAGGTGAACCAGATCCAGGTGGGATCGGTGGACCAGTCTCTTACCATCCTCCATGCTCCCCTGGTAGCCGGCCCGTTCAGCCAGTATCTGAAGAAGACCGGATTGCCCTCCGGATCGATGGCCGAGGCCTGCCATCGGATGGCAGCTCCAATGGGTTGGGGTCCCATCACATTGCTGGCCAGGCCGGTTATGGCTGGCGGCTGGTTGAGCATGATGATGGAATAGGAGGCAGTGGCATGATCATCCGATCCGCCGGGACCGGCATGATTGCCGTCTCTGACAGCCACCAGCACCTCGCTGAATCCCACATCCCAGGGATCAGTCCTCCACGTCCAGCGGTTGTTCCTTCCCCAGCCGGTCTGGTCTATCCAGAAGCCGCGGGTGGATGGTCCGCGCAGATAGAATTTGTATTGGAGGGGATCGCCTTCCGGATCTCTGGCCACCGCCGTCCAGCGGACCCAGCTACCGGTATACTGTGGAGCGGGCCGGTCCGAGAACAGGACATCCACCCTTGGCGGGCGGTTGGGGCTGGCCAGGGTAAAGGAGGCCGTCTGCTTGACATCAAAGCCATCCGGTCCGGCGTGCTTGCCGTCTCTTATCCTCACCTCTAACTGATACTTGCCCGGCGCGAAGGCACCTGTACCCCAGTTCCAGACCTTGTAGCCTGTCCAGCCGGTCTGGGGCTGCATCATTCCGCCGGTGGTGGGGCCCATAACATAGAACCTGTAGAGGAGGCTATCGCCCTCCGGATCGGCAGCTCCGGCCGTCCATCGCACCTGAGTTCCCGCCATCTGCGGGCTGGGCTTATTGGAGATCAATGTAGGATCTTTGGGCGGCAGATTGTTTATGGAGTTGCCGAAGTCCTTTCCGCTGGCGCTGGATGTGGATGCAGTTAATGTAACGGTGTGGAGTCCGCCTGACGGTGCCTTTTGGGTCCATCCGGGCTGCAGGACCTCAGTGATCACATATGTTCCGGCAGCAAGATCTGTGAAGCTGTAGGAGCCGTCAGCGGCGGTGACAGCGGTCTTGATCACCGTCCCCGCCGGCTGCTCCAGATTGATAGTCCATCCAGGCAGGCCGGGCTCTCCTGGGTCTCTCATGCTGTTGCCGTTGAGGTCGTTGTACTTGATCCCAGATATCGACTGGGCTATCAGCTTGTTTCCAAAGTCGTTATTTTTGGATTCAAAGGGCGGCGAGTGGAAGCTGAAGTCCACGGCGTGGCTTCCCCCTGCCGGATAGATCTGGGTCCAGCCGGTGCGGGAGGTCTCGCTGACCTTGTACTTGCCTGGGATCAGCCGGTCGAATTTATAGGTGCCGTCTGGCGCTGTGGTTGTGGTCCTCGGCTGCAATGGCTTGCCAAACCAGGTATTTCCGGTCAGGACTATATCCCATCCGCCCTCCCCTTCTCCAGCATCTTTGGCCCCGTTTCCGTTCTTGTCGTTATACTTCATGCCGGATATGGCATTCATCCCCACCAGCCCAAAGTTGGCTTTGACCACGGTGCTGCCGGTTACAGTCACTATAACCGTAGAGGGCGTGGTCAGGACCAGGCCGCTCGGGACAGGATCGCTGATGGTATAAGTTGCAGGCAGGATGTTCTTGAAGGTGTAAATTCCGTTGTCGTCGGTGGTGGTGTTGGCCACAACCTTGCCGTCCAGCAGCAGGCTGACATCGCCTCCGGGAATGCCGGGCTCATCTGCATCCTGCGCTCCGTTGCCGTTGATATCGTAGTATTTCTGTCCGGATATGGAGAGATCCCCCATGATCCCGAAGTCCCTGCCGGCAACATCGGCATTGGCGAGATCAACGCTGTAGGAGCCCTCCGCCGGAAGGCTGATCTTCCAGCCCTCCTGGGCCGGCTGGGATATGGTGTACTGGCCCGGAGACAGGTTCTTGAAGGCATATGAGCCGTCTTGTGCTGTGGTGGTGGCATTGATCACCGTTCCTGCCGGATGCTCCAGGTTGATGCTCCAGCCTGCTTGGCCGGCCTCATCCTCATCCCGAGCACCGTTGCCATTGCTGTCCAGGAATACGCTCCCGGATATGGCCCATGAGCCGTGGTTTCCGAAGTCCTTGCCCGATACATCGGCATCGGAGAGGCTGACGGTGTAAGAGCCCTCGGCCGGAGCGGTTCTCTTCCAGCCGGACTGCTCCACCTCGGAAACAGTATATGTGCCGGGAGAGAGGGATTCGAATTTATATGAGCCATCTGCAGCGGTGGAAGTATCCTTTTCCACAGCCTGGTCTTCCAGTGTCATCCCGGAGAG
Organism: Methanothrix sp.; assembly: GCA_017994055.1. GTDB lineage: Archaea > Halobacteriota > Methanosarcinia > Methanotrichales > Methanotrichaceae > Methanothrix. The sequence continues at coordinate 14,456 of JAGOLL010000028.1, read as the reverse complement.
CTTTACCGCCCAGCCCTCCAATCCCGGCTCGCCGTCGTTGACTCCGTTGCCGTCTAGATCGTTGTACTTCTTGCCCGATATGCTGAAGGCGGACAGCTTATTGACGAAGTTCCTATCGGTCGCATCCGCGCCCTGCAGATCCACATCATAAGATCCGCTGGCAGGCTCGACGCTCCAGCCGGGCGGAGTATCCAGGACAATCTTGTAGCTTCCTGCTTTGAGCTGCTCGAAGCGGTAAGCTCCATCGGAGGCGGTTAGGGTTGACAGTTCGCTTCCATCCGATCTGTTCAGGCGAACCGTCCAGCCGGTGAGGCCTTCCCCATCATCCCTGATATTGTTGCCGTTTTTATCCTGGTAGGCCATGCCGGAGATGTTCATAAGCAGCTCGCTGATGGTAAAGAGGGCCTCAGCCTCGCTGTCATAGCCGTCCTCTGCAGCGTGATTGCCGTCCCTGATCTGGACCTTGATCCGGTTTTCGCCGACATCGGCGGTTGTGGTCTCATGAGTCCAGGAATAAGAGGCGCTCCAATCCGCCACCATTTTCCATTCTTTGCCCGTTGCCGGGCCGCTCATATAGAAGCGATAGCTCAGCGAATCGTTCTCCGCGTCGGATGCATCAGCAGTCCAGGTTATGCTGCTTCCGGGAACCTGGGGGCTGGATAGATCCGGCGTTAGAGAATTCAATACCGGTGTCTGATTAACCGCCACCGGCTCAACCTTGGCCGCCTCGGTCTCATTTGCAGGCTCGACTGTGGTGACGTTCTCTGCCGTTACCGGCGTGGTCAGGTTCTCCTCCTCAGGAATGACTGTATCCGGCGATGGAGTCAGCAATTCGGTCTCATTGGTCACATTGATGAGCTGATCCGAGGCCGTCTCGTTCTCTCGCTGTGATGCGGTCAGGTTCTCTGCCAATACCTCTGGCAGGGTGGGAATCAGCTCGCTTTCATTGAAAGGCTGCTCCATCTCGGTCTCATTCTCAGTCTCGTTTTCCCGCTGTGATGCGGTCAGGTTCTCTGCCAATGCTGATGGCAGGGTGGGCACCAGCTCGCTTTCATTGAAAGGCTGCTCCATCTCGGTCTCATTTTGAGTTTCATCTTCTGCAGTGAGCGGCGCCTCCTCTTCAGTCACTGGTGCAGCAGGGATTATGGTGAAGTCGCTGCTGAGGTTTCCTGCCTCTCCCTGCGCTGCCTCGTGCTGGCTGTCTCTTGCCTGGACTGTAATTGTGGATGTTCCAGGCTCACTGGCTGTCCATACCCACAGGCCCACCGGCTGCCAGTCGGAAACAGGTGTTCCGTTTAGCTGGAAACGATAGGATATGAGGTCGCCTTCGGCATCCGAAGCCGTCCCTGTCCAGGTCACTGCTGTTCCCGTAACCTGCGGGCTCTCTTTGTCCGCCACCAGTCCGGTCAAAGCGGGAGGCTGGTTGGGCGGCAGTACGATCTCGAAGCTGGCGCTCAGGGGCTCCGTCCCCTGGGGATGCTCGGCATCCCTGGCCGAAACGGCAATCGTATAAACTCCGGCCTGATCCGGAGTCCAGCTCCATGTCGGGCTGTCCGACCAGTCCTGGACGGCATTGCCGTCGATAGAGAACTGGAACTGCACTGGATCGCCCTCGGCATCTGAAGCCGATGCGCTCCAAACTACGGCAGATCCCGTCTCCATCGGGCTCTCCTTGTCCGCCGCCAGGCCGGTCAAAGCGGGCGGCTGGTTGGGCGGCAGTACGATCTCGAAGCTGGCGCTCAGGGGCTCCGTCCCCTGGGGATGCTCGGCATCCCTGGCCGAAACGGCAATCGTATAAACTCCTGCCTGATCCGGAGTCCAGCTCCATGTCGGGCTGTCCGACCAGTCCTGGACGGCATTGCCGTCGATAGAGAACTGGAACTGCACTGGATCGCCCTCGGCATCTGAAGCCGATGCGCTCCAAACTACGGCAGATCCCGTCTCCATCGGGCTCTCCTTGTCCGCCACCAGGCCGGTCAAAGCGGGAGGCTGGTTGGGCGGCAGTACGATCTCGAAGCTGGCGCTCAGGGGCTCCGTCCCCTGGGGATGCTCGGCATCCCTGGCCGAAACGGCAATCGTATAGACTCCTGCCTGATCCGGAGTCCAGCTCCATGTCGGGCTGTCCGACCAGTCCTGGACGGCATTGCCGTCGATAGAGAACTGGAACTGCACTGGATCGCCCTCGGCATCCGAAGCCGATGCGCTCCAGGTCACAACTGTGCCTGTCATCTGGGGACTTTGCCGGTCCGGTGAGAGCTGGCTCAAGGCCGGGGCCTGATTGGGAGGCCGGGCGATCTCAAATCTTCCGCTTCTGGCGTCGTCGCCATTGATATCATGATTGCCATCTCTGATCCTGGCCTCAACCGTGTGCATGCCGATCTGATCCGGCGACCAGCTCCATGTCGGGCTGTCCGACCAGTCCTGGACGATATAGCCGTCCAGAGAGAACTGGTACTGGATGGCATCTCCATCCCCATCCCTGGCCTCAACCGCCCAGACCACAGTGGAGCCGGCCTCCTGGGGGCTGGACTTGTCCGAAGCGAAATTAATGATCTCCGGTCTTTCATTGGGCCGGTTCAATGTAAAAGATGAGCTCTTGGAGGAGTCTCCTTCTGAATTGTGGTTATTGTCCCTGACCAGGGCTTCTATGTTATGAGTCCCGGCCTGGCTGGCGGAGGTGTACCAGATCCATTGAGGCAGATCCTGCCAATCGGTCTGGGGGATTCCATCCAGCCAGAAGATATACTGCAATCCATCCCCCTCATCATCCACTGCTTCTGCTGTCCAGCTCACCATGCTGCCCGCCTCCTGGGGGCTGGCGGGAGAAGAGGTCAGTCCGGTCATAACCGGAGCCTTATTGGGAGGCGCTTGCCTCTGAGCTTCAACCTCTTGCTCCTGGTAGGATCTCTGATCAGGATAGAAGCCCTGATCTGGAATAACGGTTTGCTCCTGATATGGAGAGACGACCGGGGTCGGAACAAATACCTGCTCTTCGACCGGGGCCGCCCTCACTTCTTCCTTGATCTCTTGAGGTGAAGGCTGCGGTTCAGTAAGCTGGAAGTAGGCTATCTTCTCCGCCTCGCCCATAGTCGGGTCAGCTACCTGAACCTTTATCTGATAGTCTCCAGCTGAATAGGATCTGGTATCCCAAATAAAGCGGCTGTCGTAGGACCAATCGACCATTGTCCGCCACGATCCTCCGGTATGGGGGCCTTTGACCTGGAAGAGGTAGGACAGTCTCTCTCCTTCCGGATCCTTTGCCTTGGCCGTCCATTTGATTGTGCTGCCCGCCACCTGGGGGCTGGACTTGTCGCTCTCAAGCTCGGTGATGGCCGGGGGCTGGTTTGCGGTCCCGGTCAATGCATCCGCCATTATGCTGCCATCAGGCGTGCTCAAATCGCCTTCGCCCGCATCAAAGGGCCAATCCTCGGCCGCTGAGGCGGTCAGGGCCAAGAGAATGCCCCCCATCATCAGAACGGCCAGGATTGAAAATAGGTTCAGATGCCTATTCCTTGATACACAGATGGTTTTGTCCTTGAATTTGGGCTTAAATTTTGCCATATCCTCACTCTCCATATCTAATCTCTTCCCCACTCATTTCCTTTTAGCACAATGATATCCGGTTTGGAGCATCCATTAATGAATCTTTTTTTCACATATGGCATCTATCAGCGCCCTCGATTTCAATGCGATCTCATGTGAACATTCTGTTAATCCAATATGGATGCATTCTGTATCTCTGGCTTTCTCTTTCCGCCAAAAGAGCTGAAAGGGCATGCGAGGCCTTGATCCGGACTTTTGGCGGTTTGAATTCTCTTCAGGCGAAAGGATGCCTAGCCGAGTCCTTACGGGATAAAACCTCCGATGCCGCTGGATTTTTGAGCACAGCGCGCTGGATGGCCTGCTTTGTAGCCTGATAATTGTACTCATAGACCTTCTTCTTGTCCTCGGCATCCCACTCTATGAACACGGAGACTATGATCATCAACTCCTCGGCCAGCTCCGGGGGCAGGATTCCCTCCGCCACGCAGTCCATAACCGCCTTGGCCACAGCGGCCTGTGCCGGACCGAAGATGAGAACCGCCTGGTCTGCTCCTTTTATGGTAACCTTATTGACCATGAGCGTGGCGGGCTTGGCCGGGAGGTTGGGCTCAAGCACAGCCAAGAGGGGGGTATGACCCACAGCCGGTGAAGAGAGGGCATTGACGAAGGCCTGCTCCACCGGCCCTCCTTTTCTCCCTATGACCAGATCGATATGGGCAACCTCCGGCCCCTCACCAACCAACGCTTCACCCACCAGAACCCCATCAAAAGATGTCTTCATGCTTCTCTCCTAAGAGCATATTCCTATAAATCTGTACTCCAGGAAGCAAGGAATGATCCATTAAATATCTCGTTTTTATAAAACATTTCTCATTATGGCCAAAAGGTATATCTTCATAATGCGCAGCAAGGGGTGGCAATGCGCATACTGGTAATCAACAATCATGGACAGTTTAATCACCTGATTCGCCGCGCCATAAGGGATAAGGTGGACACAGATCTGGTCTCCAATCAGACCGATCCGGAGAAGATCGATGCCGACGGTCTGATTCTGGGGGGAGGCCCATCACTGGACAGGGCAGGGCGCTGTGAGGATTATCTGAGGCAGCTGCAAATCCCCATCCTGGGAATATGCCTGGGAATGCAGCTCATGGGTACAGCCTTCGGAGGAAAGGTAATTCCCGGCAGCATGGGCGGTTATGCCGAGGTGGATGTGGAGGTCTTAAAGGAGGATGATATCCTGAAAGGCCTGCCGTCCAGATTCAAGACCTGGGCCTCGCATATGGACCAGGTATCTGTGCTGCCGCAGCGATTCGAGACTCTGGCCCGCTCTGCTGTCTGCGATATCGAGGCTATGAAGCATCTGCACCGGCCCTTATACGGAGTGCAGTGGCACCCCGAGGTGGTGCACACCGAGCACGGGGCAGAGCTATTGGACAATTTCATATCTCTATGCCGGAGATAGAAGCAGAGAATGGCGGTGGCAAATCCTTTCGCATAGCCCTGCAGATATCCCAGCTCAAAGAGGATCTCTCCAGGGCCAGGGATCTCAGCCAGGTCGATCTGGCGGCAGAAGTCCGGGATATAGGATTTTCATGCCTCGACTGTGGTGATTGCTGCCGGGGAGAGGATAACAGCGTTCTGGTCTTCCCCCGGGAGATCAGGGCGATCCAAGAGGCTTCCCGCCTCTCCTGGTCTGAGGTGGCCGCCCCGCCCCCGGAGGGGGAGTGGGATCATGAGGGCTGTTTCCATACCCTGGAGTGGAGGCTGGCCAAAATGGGAGATGCCTGTCGATTCTATCAGAAAAAAGCGTGCTCCATCTACCCCCTCCGTCCCCTGCTCTGCCAAACCTATCCCTTCTACCTGGACCGGGGCAAGCTGATCTGTTCCGAGTGCCCGGGGCTGGGAGGAAAAATCGATGTCCAGGATTCGCAAAGGCTGGCGGAGATCCTAATCATCCGTCAGATCACTGAGATCGAGGAGGCCATAGCCCTCCTGGAGAGATACAGGGACTTCTCTCGAGGCCTGCCGGGCAAGGGCGGGATCGTGGTGCATGACAGCGAGGGAGAGCACCGGATCGAGGTTATGGCTCCGGAAAGGCAAAGCTGAGTTTATATGGCAGTATGCTCTGCTAAGGCGTTTGCATCCTATTGGACACGATTATTTGCAGACTGCAGGAATGAAGCATTTTCACAGCCCTCTCTCCCCAGTGCGGATGGTATTTGCCTCTTCCAAAGGCACATCGAAGATCCTGCCGTCACCAATACTCCCGGTGCGAGCCTTCTCCTCGATGATCTTCAAAGTTGACTTCAATCCGTCTTCAGCCACCACCAGCTTCAGCACCGTCTTGGGCATGTCTTAGCTCTTCCCGCTTATTTCTACACCCTTCTGCTTTCTCCTGCCGTAGACATCAAAGCGGCTCATGGCGGCAAAGCCCCCCGCAGCCAGGGCTTTCACCGTCCTATCCGCCACCTCGGGCCGGATGGCCCCCCATATCATCTTTATTGCCGGGTCATCTCCATTCACAATCATCCGACTCCTGTTGCATTGAAGCCTTTTTAAGGCCAGGATGGAGCAATATATTGGCTTATTTGAGGGGGAGCATGAAGAATTAGGCTATGCCCTTAAAAATTATTTCAGATTGCGGCTCCTTAGCCGGGCGGAGGGCATCGGCCCGATTCTGAGCATCTCGGGATGAGATGCCCTGTCAGAGTCTGGCTCAAGGCTCGGCTATGGGAGCTGTAATCTTTGTTGGGGAAGAAGCTGCTATGGAACCATGCCGCTTTCCCTCGTCTGCCTTCTTCTGCCCGGATCCATATCCAGGATGAGGGAATATATCTCCTGCCTTCCTTCTTCCTGGATATTCAGCTCGCCCTCGCCGTTAGTCTTCCCTTCGGAAGTATTAATGTTCACGGATATGCTTCCCAGTGCGGATGGATTATCGCTGGGCGGCCGGCTGATATCCACCAGATCAGCAGTTATCCTCGAGCCGCTCTCGGAAGAGTCTACGGCGATATTGGCCAGGGGATAGATGCTGCGGTCCAGTATCATGCTGCCGCGAAAAGCCCTCTTCTCCGTCTCTTTTCCCCGGCTCATGATATCATCTCTTATCTCTTCCAGGCTCTTATTGGATGAGAGCAGATCTCTGATCTGTCCCGGCGACATGGGCATTATGGCCTCCACCTTCAGCCGCAGTCTATGAGACTCATTTCCCTTCCAGGCAAGCCCATGACCGCTGTAAAGAACCTCAAGGGGAACTCCCATGGGAAAGCCCTCATTTTGGGCCGGCATGATCTGGCATTGCGGACCCATGCCCAGCATGCATTGTGGCCCTACGTCCCTTGATGGCTCCACCTCGGGTCCTCCATCGGGCTGGGCCGGGGATATGCTGCAGATGCCAGCCATAAGCAAGACCACCAGCCAGATACCCAATGTGTTTCTGCAAATCTCCTTCATCATTATCCGCCTGCCTTTGGCCCCAACTCTCCAGGAAAGCACCATTTTCCAGCTCATAGAACAAATGCGCCTCTCAGTTATAAAATTATCCATATAATGCTGAATTGAAATAATAAGGAGGCCAGCCAGGATATGGCCGGCACCCATTTCTTCGGTTTTATACTGGAGGGGAACAATCCTTCGCAAATCTCGGCACAGATCATGCTGCAGGCTCAGGCCTGACTGCTGCCAGGCCTAAGATCCCGGCCATCTCCTGCCTCTTCCTGTTCTCTTCCTTCAGCTCGGAGAGCGTCATATTCTCCATCTTCTGCATCTTTTCCAGATTGAGCTGCTTGATCTGGGCTAGAGTCATATTGTCCAGCTCCTGATTCTTGGTCTGGATCAGATCTCTGACCTGGGCTACGGTCATATTGGAGAGATCTTCAATATTCAGGTCGTCCATCAGCAAAAATGCCTGATTGCCTCTAAACATATTCCGGCCCATGCCATCATCAGAACAGGCTGCCTGGCATCGGCCAGATTGGGTGCCATCTCTTCCCATCATCCGGCCACAGGGTCCGTTTCCACCCATCATCTGGCCGTTTGGTCCGTTTCCACCCATCATCTGGTCGTTTGGTCCGTTTCCTCTCATCATCTTGCCACAGGGTCCATTTCCACCCGTCATCTGGTTGTTTGGTCCGTTTCCTCTCATCATCTTGCCACAGGATCCGTTTCCATTCGTCATCTGGTCGTTTGGTCCATTTCTTCTCATCATCTGGCCGTTGGGTCCTTTGCAATTCTGGCTGCAGTTCTGATCTCCTGCCGGACAGAACTGGCTCTGGTTCATGTATTCCATTTTCATCTCTCTCAGCTCTCCCAGAGTCAGATTATCCATCTCTTCCGGTGTGAGATTATTCTTCAGGTCAAACATCGCTCCATGCCCGGCCCGGCAGGAGCCGTCGCCCATAGGCATGGACAGAGCCGGAGATGCCAGAAGGCAGACGGTGGCAAGGGCTATCAGAGCCATCCTTCCAGAGATTCTTGTCTTTTTCATCTTTAATCAACCTCAATATTTCATATGCTTCAATAAATCCCACTCGTTCTACCCGTTCTTTGAATCCGGCCACAATTCTGCCAGCCGGATAAGCAATCTACACCGGAACGATAGAAAAGACAAGAGCCGAACGAACCATATCTGCGACAGGCCCATCTCCATTTCCGTCGGGAGAAAAAGATTTAAGAACGTTCTTTTTTCGACAAAAACCAATCGGAAAGTTCTATTATGTTAGTTCTGCCCCATTCTTTCTTTATTACAAGTTTTCGCCTCTCTAGCGAGATTAAAATCCCAGTTAATGATGATTTGGGCGTCCCGGTCTCATAGCGGATCTCCGCCTGGGTCATTCTGCCACCGTGAGATATCAGGGTATAGATCACCGATCTCTCTCTAGCGGTCAGGGTCTGCACAACCGCCTCCATCTCTGAGCTGACCACTATCTCTCTGGTGAGCGGCTTTTCCTGAGAGTATCCCTCCAGAGAGCTCTGTGCTGCAGCATCCCCATCCTCTGCCCGCTCCAGAGATAGAGGGAAAGGCGGAATCGCAGCATATTCATTCAATGCAGTCGGCTGGGCGGAATCGGAAGGCTGCTCTGTTGAGAGGCAGGAGGGATCATGAGGATCGGAATCACCTGAGCTGGATGCAGCAGCTTGATCTTTGTTGATAGGGACAGCCTCGCTACCGGAAGAGGCATCCGGTGGGGAAATGGTCTGCGTCATAAATGCGACCGGGGTCGACGATGGCCCGGATGAAGGTCTCCCTGAATTATCACTCTGATCTGGCGCAGCCTTCTCCAATCCGGCAAGTCCTGCCTCATCTCTGCTTTCAGCCTCATCTGAGAGATCTTTTTGCGTTGAATCTATCATCGGAGAGCGCCTCTTTTTCTGCTGGAAGAGGGCAATGCCAAATCCGGCTATCATAAGAGCTGCGGCTATGATCATGACGATCAAAGCCATGCCCTGGCCTGGATATCCGGGCGGCGGGGGTAGCTGGCTGTTGCTGCTGGACAAGGGCTGACGGTACTGAATGGATATGCGGGGATTTGAGATGTCCCATCCCTGAACATCAGCTACCAGCGACTCGTTTGAAGCTGAGAGAAGGTAGCCCAGTCCCTGGGAGATATTTATCTCCCCCAGGCTGCTCTCGCTGGGCAGGTAAAAGGTGACGCGATAATCAACAAAGTTCCCCCGGGCGTCAAAGCGCAGCATCCAGAGATCGCCCTCCTTGGCCGTCAGGCCGGCGGTCAGGGCATAGAGCTGGTGGGAATCATTCTCCAGGCGGAATTGAGAGCCATTGAGAAAGTCCAGGCCGCCGATGTTCTCCGCATTTCCGGTGATCAGGGCTTTTCCTGAGCTGTCCAGATAGACATTGAGGGTCAGGCTCTGGCCGGAGGAGGCAGAATGGGAGTTGGCGGCATGGACCGGGAGGAGGATCAGCGGGCTGGTGAGGAGCAATAATATGATGGCCGAATGGAGCAAATCCCTTCCGCCATTGCTGCAGCTCTTCTCATTCATAACGTGAACCGTTTAATTGTTGAATCTATTTAAACGAGACTCAAATCAAACTCCTTAGAGAAGGCGATGCTTGCGTCAAGCCGCTTCTACCAGGACCGGCTGGCCACAGGCATCCTCCAGCCGCTGCCGAAGGCCCGGTCGGTGACCTTCAGACCCGGTGCTGCCTGCCGCCTCTTGAATTCAGCGTTCTTTACCATTCCCAGCACCCGATCGATCATTGCTTTATCGTAGCCCAGATCCAGCAGGTCCTGTGCGGACTGATGCTGCTCGATATACCTCTCCAGGATATCGTCCAGGACCTCATAAGGCGGGAGGCTGTCCTGGTCTGTCTGGCCGAAGCGAAGCTCCGCCGATGGCGGCTTACAGAGTACCGAGGCCGGGATTATCTCCCGCCCTCCGGCGTTCAGCCATCTTGCCAGCCTGTATACCACTGTCTTGGGAACATCGGAGATTACCGCAAGACCGCCGGACATATCTCCATATATGGTGCAGTATCCCACTGCCAGCTCGGACTTATTTCCCGTGGTCAAAAGGACCAGGCCGAACTTATTGGATAGGGCCATGAGCAGGTTGCCCCGGATGCGGGCCTGGATGTTCTCTTCGGTCACATCCCTTTCCAGATCCTGAAAAGGCCCCGCCAGCTCATTTTCAAAAGATCGCATGATCCCGGTTATGCCCAGGGTCATGGTTTTGATCCCCAGGTTTTGGGCCAGCATTTGAGCATCCTCAATGCTGGTGCGGCTGGTGAAGGGTGAGGGCATGATCACCCCCAAAACATTCTCCGGCCCCAGGGCCGATGCGGCTATGGCCGCCACCAGGCTCGAGTCTATGCCCCCGGAGAGCCCCAGCAGTACAGCCGAAAAGCCGCATTTGGTCACATAGTCGCGGGTTCCCAGGACCAGAGCCCTCCAGATCTCTGATTCGGGGGTGAAGTCATCCTCTGCAATGCCCCCTGCCCCGCCATATTCTCCCGCCCGGCAGCATCTTAAATCCTCCAGGTCCACCATAATCAAGTCCTCTCTGAAGCCCAGTGCCCGGGCTGCCAGGCGACCCTGGCAGTCGAAGGCCATGCTTCTGCCGTCGAAGACCAGCTCATCATTGCCCCCCACCTGATTGATGTAAAAAAATGGCATGCGGTGCTTTTTAGCCAGAGCTGCCAGCATGGTCTCCCTGTGCTTCTGCTTTCCCACTGTGAAGGGAGATGCGGAGAGGTTGATGACCGCGCCGGCTCCCGCCAGAGCCAGCTCCGCCACAGGATCGGTGTGATAGCGGCGGCGGCTACGGTAGTCGGAATCGTTCCAGATGTCCTCGCAGATGGACACTCCCAGTCTCTCCTCATCCAGATCCAGGATCTGGGCCTCTTTCGCCGGCTCGAAGTAGCGATCCTCATCGAAGACATCATAAGTGGGAAGGAGGGTCTTCTTGAAGGTCCTCTCCACCCTTCCATCCCGCAGCAGAGCAGCGCAGTTGAAGAGGGGCCGGCCCACGGAGGCGGGATTGGGCTCGGCCAGGCCCACCAGTACCGGAGGAAGATCCCTCGCCTCTGCCGCCAGATGGCGGAGTCTGGACCAGCTCTGATCTACAAAATCGGAGTTCAGTAGCAGATCGCGGGGAGGATAGCCCAGGAGGGCCAGCTCGGAGGTTACGGCCAGGTCGGCTCCGGCGGCTCGGGCCAGGGCTGAGGCGATCTTCATGCTGTTGCCCTTGAGGTCTGCCACGGTGGGATTGAGCTGCAAGAGAGCTATTTTCATGGGGATGATGGAGAGATGGGCCGGGATGAAGTTAAGCTTTTGCTGCCCGGAGCTGCTTTTGAATATGAGACATTAGGCCTGGAGGCCTGCCCCAGATGTCAAGGGAGAATTTCCGGAAAAAGAAAAAACGAAAAACAAAAGCAGAATGGCCTAGGGATTGAGCTTTAGAATGCCGAAATTGAGAATCGCGGCAAAGCTGACCCAGGCTAAATACGGCACCAGGAGCAGGGCGGCCTGCTTAGATAGGGGATAGAAGCGGTATATGGTAAGCAGAATCAGAATCCAGAGCAGGGCTATGACTGTCAGTCCGGCCAGAGGGGACTGCAGGCCGAAGAATGCGGCAGACCAGAGGATGTTAACTACAAACTGGGCGGCGAAGGCATAGGCTGCTCCCCTGAACTCAGGTCGGCTCAGCCCGGCGCGCCAGGCCAGAAAGAGAGAGATGCCTATAAGAGTGAAGAGCACCGTCCAGACGACCGGTATCACCCCATCGGGTGGGGCGAACCAGGGTTTGACCAGGGTGGGATACCAGGTGGTGACGGACATATTGGTGAATATGGAGCCGAAAAGGCCGGCTCCCTGGGAGGCGACTATGCACAAAACCAGCTTTGCAGCATCAATTCTGCTCATGCCATTCATTTGATCTCTCCCCGCCGGCATGATAAGGTATCACCGGCTCACTGCCTTTTCAATGGTCACATTCTCCCCCGGACCGCGGCGCATGATGACCCCCTGCCATCGGAACAGATATCTCGCCAGATCAGAGAAAAAGCTTTCCAACCATGCCCTTTTCTGGCCATTGTCCCAGCCATGAGCCGAGCAGTCCAGCTCTTCTGCCCGGCCAAGGGCCATGGCCTCAAGGTCGGCCTGGGGCAGGATCATCTGAACCACCAGCCCCTCTCCGTCTTCATCATGAGCCACGATAAGCTCGAAGCCACCCACCTCGAGTATCTGATTGGGAGCAATCCTTGCCGCCCGGGCCTTCAATGCAGCATAAGAGAGGGCCTGAAAGAGCTCCTCCTGGGATACCTTGGCTGCCGCCTTGCTTGTCAGATCCACCAAAGTCAATCTCCTCCCTGACCTGGCCTAAAGCTATAAAACTGCGATTCTGATATAAATAGTAGCTCAGCCTGCAATATGGGGTGGCAAATATGGGCTGCTTTGAAGATCTTATGCGATTTAGAGATGAGGTGGAAAGAGCAGAGAAAAGCATCCGGATCAGAGGCAGGAAAGACGAGATGAGGGGCCGGCGCCGTCCGGATAAAGAGGGCGGGAAGAGCCCTCCTTGAGGGCCTGCTGCGATTTTTAAAAAACGGGCTATAGGCATCGGCTGGAGCAAAGGGCAACTTTCTATCGGGCCGAAATTGTCGCCAGGCAGCCAAGAGCCCTTTCTTCCTCTTTCCCATGCTCTTTGAAGAGCATACAATCTCAATGTCTTCCGGAGTACATCTGGCAGTTCTGGAGCAGATATGCTTAAGGGTAGGAGAGGTCAATTCCCGATAGATGAGCCTTCTGCCTCTCTTCTGCATTCTGCTTCTCCTCAGCAGCTCCCAGGCCGAAGATATCATGTTCTTCGCCGACGACTACTACAAGTCCCTGGGCCGGCCAGCGTTGGCAGCTTCTGCCGTCAACCCGGTTCTCCTGCCCGGCGAAGGAACCCTGCAGATCAACCTGGCCAACCTGGGCCGGCTGGAGGAGCTGATTCCCATAGAACAGAGCGGTCCGGCCCGGGACATCCATCTGGAGATGAAGGAGGAGATGAGAGGGGGTCATGCTCTGGCCGTCAATGCTGCTCTGATCGGATCCGGCGGCATAGCGGTATCCTCGGGGCCAGAGAGGATCGATGATATTGCTCCGGGGGACAATGCGATTCTGGATTACAATGTCACGGTGATGAAGAATGCCAGCGGCTGGAGCAGGCTGGCTCTTGAGATCTCCTATCAGCAACAGGCGGATGTGAGCGTTAAGAGCGGAGAGGTATTTCCTCTCTACGAGGCGGCAAAGGATAACCTCAGCCTGGATGTATTCGTGGCCGGTGAGGGGCAGCCTCTTTCTATACTGGGCTTGCCCCCCTCCCGCAATCTATTTCGAGGCCATAGTCTTAAGGCTGTCATCAGCAACGATGGTCAGGATGATCTCCATAATTGCTCCGCCCGTCTGCTAGCCGCTCCTCCATTCTCTGCTTTAGGTAGGGAGGAAATCCTAGGAGATCTGCCGGCAGGATCCCTTGCCCTGGCCGACTTCAATCTGAGGATAGATGGCGAAGCTAAGCAGCAGGACTACCAGATGAGCTGCCGGATCTGCTGTCAGGAGAGATGCTCCAGCCTGCCCCTGACCGTATCCTGGCAGCCGGGCCTGCTACAGGAAAAGGGCCTGCCGTCCCTGGCTATTCTGGGCCTGGTTGGCCTGGGGGCAATTGCCCTGAAAAGAGTCGATCTATTGCGCCGGGATAAGAGAAGGCGAGGTCCCAGGAGCAGAATTGAGCGATAAGGTGATGCAGATTACAGAGAAATCGGTACAGGCCAAGGGTATATGCAAGAGATACAAGAGCTTTTTTGGCCGATCAGCCACTATTCTGAAGGACATCTCCCTGGATATCGACGCGTCAGAGATCTTCGGGCTCTTGGGCCCCAACGGCTCGGGAAAGACCACCCTCATATCCATCTTCTCCACTTTGATCTACCCCGAGGCGGGCAGCCTGTCCATATTGGGAATGGATGCACGGGGGAATAGGGATGCCATTCGCAGGTGCATCAATATCAGCACAGCCAAGCCCAACTTTCCCTGGAGCCTGACGGTAAAAGAGAACCTGCGCCACTACGGCATGCTTTACGGCCTTTACGGCGCTGCTCTCTCTCGGACGGTTCAGGATCAGATGGAGGCCTTTGAGCTATCCGAATTTCAAGATCACAAATTCGAGGATCTATCCACCGGCCTCAAGCAGAGGCTCTCCCTGGCCAAGGCCATGCTCAACCACCCCCGCCTCATATTCCTGGATGAGCCCACCACCGGCCTTGATCCGGACATCTCCCTGAAGACCAGACAGCTGATCAGAAGAATTCATGATGAGGATGGCATATCCGTGGTCATGTCCACCCATTATATGCCCGAGGCGGAGATGCTCTGCGACAGAATCGCCTTTCTGCGCCATGGCAGCAT